>JBJHBB010000070.1:0-8081 GCA_050485265.1 Rhodothermales bacterium
GAATCAACCCGCCGGGTGGGGTCAACGCCCAAGGACGCGCCGGACTTGCTGCGATTAGAGAAGAATCTACGCCGCTGCCGTTGCGCTTTGATTTCGCCACCGTAGCGTCGAAATCGTTCATGGCCTGCGTTAGCCAGCGTGCGGCTCGCCTGACCCCTGCAATACGCGACCGGGATTCCGGCCGCGGGCTTCATGGGCTTTCCTCTTCGAGCTCCTTCACCGTCTTGATGAGATGGTTGGCCTCGAATGCCAAGGGCCGCCAAAGACCGTACATGAACGGGCCTGCGAAACGCTCCGGGCGGGTATGGACGAAGGCATGGATCCCGTCGAACAGCACGATGCGCGAGACCTCGATGTGCCTGGGATTCGCCCAGAAGTCCGGCAGGCGCTCGGCGATCGCGCTGGCGCTGACCTTCGCATTTTCCAACGCCACGATCACGGTGGGGCACTGGCTGCGCTTCTTTCCCACGTTGCTGATGATTGCGGTGACGCTGCCTCTTTCAGCTTCCGGAATGTAGAAGTCCACCAGCCCATCGCGCCAGATCGCATCGGGATGCTTCACGCCGTCGAGCCGTGTGCGGCCCGGGTAGTCCATCGGCAGCACCTCAGGCAGCCCGACGACCCGGCTGTTGGTTCTCTTGGCGAAACTTTCCATCACCCGCCGTTCCGCCGGCGAGAATTTGGCATTCTTCAGCGCCACGAAGCCGGGTACGCCGGGCCCCAGCTCCTTCTCCGCGATCCGCAACCAGGCGGCCAGACGTGCGGCGTCGTGCATCCGGCTGAAGAAGTAGTTGAGCCGCGCGGCCTGCCGGGGCTGCAAGCTGCTCACGGCTCGGACGGACTGAGCCAGCAGGGCGCGGAACTCCGCGAACTGCTCTTGCGAGAGGGAGCGCAGCCCGGTGGCAACCTGAACCGCTCTGGGAATCCGTTTCGCCGTCTCGAGCAGCGTGTAGACGCGTTTGTACTCCAGCGCGACCTCGACGGAACGCCGGGTGATGACGGCGGCGCTCGTGGCTCCCCGAGCCGCTGCCTTCCCCACAGCCCTGAGTACGAACGGTAACAAGACGGCGAAGCCGGAGCACGCGCGCTCGAGATCGCTGAGCTTTCTGCCGCTCGCCGCCTCCCTTCCGAGCACGGCTTGGTAAATGAGCACAGCCTCCCCGAGGATCGGAGTCTGCTCCAGCAGCGTCTGCGCGCGCCCCTCGGCCATGAACGCGAACGTAGACCCGGTTACGGGTCGTTCCCCGGCTACGATTTCGAGTGCCTCCTGCGCAACTCGCATCCGGCGCACAGCGAGCGGGAGCAGCCCGCCCTTCACCGCCGATACTTCTCGGGCATCGCGGCGGCTCCTCTCGAGACTCTCGCGGCATGCCGTTCTCAACATCCGCGATGCGTCGGCTGCGCCTCCCACGAGTGTTCTGGCGTCGTTGCCGGCGAGCACGGGCCATCGAACCTTATCGAAGCCGGCATACAATTCCTGCATGTAGGCATCGATCGCTTCCGCGAAGGTCGACGCCGTGCGCATGTCTTGAAGGGACACGGTGGTCATCGCCCGCATGTCGAGGTCTTCGACGCCTCGAGCGAGCGCGGCCGCGTGGCCGTACAGCTCGATCGCGTTGACCACGTTGCCCATCATCATGGCGCTGGGCCGCTCCCTTTCGTTGCCGGCGGCGGTTCGGGCTTACTCCTTCAGTAGATCGGTGGGCTCGTACTTGACCGCCACGATCTGGTCGGTCGGCACGACGGAGATCCACTGGCTGAACACCTGGTTGGCGTCCAGCGCGGCGTTGAACCCCCCCGCGAGGTGCGCGAAGCCCCGCTCGAACACCTCGTCGGCCTCGAGTACGTTTTTGATGTCCCCGTTCTCCTGCTCCAGACGGCCGGCGACCAGCTCCAGGACCTCGCCGAGCTTCTTCCCGGCGAGCTCCGGCTCCGTTCCGACGTAGGTGGTATCCCAGCCGTCCTTCTGGTGACCCTCGATGGAGCGGAGCCAGTTGAGCGCCGCCTTTTCCCTGCCCGGGCGAATCGGAACGATGGCCTTGGCCCAGGGCGCGTTGAGGAAGGCATTGCGAAGGTTGTCCCCGTCCAGCTGTAGGAGCCAGCCAAGCGAGCTTCCGAGCCTGACGGGGGTCGAGTCCTCCGTGAGCCGGTAGTTCGGCCGCCCCGTAGTGCCCCCGTCACCCCACTTGACGGCGTCGTTTTCCGAGAGCGTGAACGGCTTGCCTTCGACGGTCATGTCGAGGTCAAGACGCGCTTCGTGCCGGCGGGGCATCCACCATTCGGGAGCGACGAAGTACAGCATGCTGTCCACGTCAAAGAGAGAGCGGATGAGTTCCGATCGGACATGGCTCAGGCGCTGATTGTCACCGGTGTCCGGCAGGTTCCAGCTGTCCATCATCAGCCGGCGTATCAGTGCGCGGTAGATTACGGTGCGCTCTTCCTCGCGCAGGTCCCACTGGCGGCGCGGTTGAATGTTGCTGGCGTCCTTGATGCGGGCGCGGACGCTTTCCATGAAGCTCTGGCGCAGGAGCCGCTCTCTTTCTGCGTCGTACCTGGTCTGAGCGCTCTTGTTGGCGTCGCTGATGCGCGTCAACTCCGTGGCCGTGGGAGCGAAAAGGAGCTCCATTTCCAGGTTGAGCATGTTCTCGCCGCCAAAGTTGACGCGCTGCATGACAAGCTCGAACTTGCCGCGCGCGCGGTCCACGATTCTTTTCTCCCGGAGCTCGCCGATCTTCTTTTCCTGCACGCCGAGGAGCCGTACGTCCTCGAGCTCGTAGCCGGTTTCCGGGGGTTCCATCGCATAATGAAAGGGACCCATTATGGTTTGGCTGCTTCTTTCGTCGGCCGCGCGAATGCGACTGAGGTGCTTGCCCTCGTACCGCGTGCCCGGCGGATCCACGTACTCCCACTCGTAGTGGGCATGGTTGTTCTTGTAGTCGAGAATCGGCAGAAACGGAATGGGGACGAGCATTTGCTTGACGATGCGGCCCGGCGCCTCGATTTTTTCCGGTTCCTTCAGGCCCGCGAGTTCCGGCGACTCGACGAAGTGCACCAGCTCCGCGAGCCCCAATGTCCTGCCGGGATGGTCGACGAACATCTGCCAGCACAGGCGGGATCCCAGGTCCTGGATCTGCACCCCGACGCGGCGCATTTTGCGCCGCAGCTCGTAGTTCACGAGTTCTCTCGAGCGGTTTTCGATCACGTGCCTGCGACTGGTCGTGTCCGTGGTCTCCGTAACCGTGCGGAATACCGATCGGAAGCTCTGCTTGAGTTCGGTGGCGAGTCTTTCCGTTTGCTCGCGGTTCTGCTTGTATGCCACTTCCCGCGCCTTTGACCGAGTGGACTCCACCGCGACGTTTGCGGATGCGGTGCCTTCGTAGACGTAGACATTGACCTTGTTGGTCTGAGATACGCCCAGTTTCGTACTGCTCTCGTTCTCCTCGCGCGTGGAGTCGCTGATCTCGTCGCTGAGAGTGGTGCCGCGCTCGGCGCGCATGGTGGATTCGGTCGTCTGCTCCAGCATGCGCTCGATCAGCACCTTGCGCGTGCTGACTTCCACCAACTCGATGGTTGTGCCCGGCGCGAGCCACACATGCTCCACGGGTTCGCCGAGAAACGTTCCCAGGTTGAAAAAATACTGGCGAAACAGGTGGACGAAGGCTACGGGCGACAACGCACCGCTTCGATCCTTCGGATCGATGCTCGCCAGCGGATCCGCCGGCCGCAAGATGTCCGCGAGAGGCGGAGCCTCTATCACGTGGAAGAGCTTCTGGAGCTGGTTCGGGTCGTAGCCATCGTGTGCTTCCGCGTGGAGGAGCAGGAACTTCGCAATCTGCGACTCGTAACGCATCGCCTCGCGCAGTGCGGGTTCGAGCTGCTGCTCGAAGCCTTCCGGAAGTTGGCCCTTCGGCGACCGCCGCGCGATTTCTGTCTTGAGCCGCGCGGCATGATAATCGTTCGCTTTGCGCAATGAGCCCGCGTTCTCATCCCGGAGGTCGTTTCTGTCGACGATGCTTTGCCAACCCGGGCCATCGGGGAGCTGCCCGGCGTGGTCTTCGACGTACGTCTGGACGCGGTCGCGCAGGATGCGCAAGAGCTGGCTGCCCAGGCCCTTGGTGAGGAGCACCGTGAAGGGGCGCCGTTGGGTTCCGGGTTCGAGGCTTTGCATGAGCAGCAAGTCCGGATTGAAGCTGCTCATGGGGGCGGGTGTGATGTGCGCATCCAGAATGCTCTTGATGCCGGGATCGACCAGTTCCCCTCCGTGCTGGATCCATTTCTTGGTCAGCTGCGATTGCCATCCCAGGAGCGGCTGGTACACCCCGTACAGCTCGCTCGCGTAGGGCGGAATGCCTCTGTATTTGTCAACGTCCTTCGTCAAGTCGAACATCGGTGAGCCCTCTTTGGCCAACTCTTCGACTTCGAACATGTTTCGGCGCTGCGCGAGGCGAGCTGCGCGCAGGGCTTGCGAGTATCCGGGTGAGGGCACCTCCCTGCCGAAGCTGTGAACATGCAGTACGCGGGGACCGCCGCAACCGCGGGAACGCGTTCCTGTCCTGAGTACCGCTGCAACGGATGCGGGCGCGCCGGCAGCGGTCCTCGTCATCGAAAGACGCGGATGCCCGAGTATCCTTCTTAATGCGTCCATGCTCTGAAACACGCAAGTGGCGTTTCGTACAGGGTTAGGTCCAGCATCCGAAAGCTAGTCCCCATGGCGTTTTAGTCGGTTCCGCAAACCTATGACCGGACCTGGGTGGGGGCTCGATGCGTCGGCCGCCCTCCGCCCTAGGATCCCGCGTTGCGCGTCATGGAGTTGCCGCGACGCGGTCGAGCCGAGGACCGAGCCCGGACCGGGAGCAATCCGGTCGCTCGCAAGATCAACCGCTGGGCGCGGCGCTGCACGTGCGTGTGGGTGGGCTGCTGCAGCTTTTGGCTCCGGCTCACTCGAGCCGAGTCAGCGCATGTTTCTTAGTGCAAAGGAGCTGCGCACCCGCCGTCCTCGCGCTGAGCCTGCTGTGCCGACTCATGGCGAGCAGAAGCTGGTTTCTTCCAGGTCGTGGGGTACACACCGCAGGAGCAGGTGTTGAACGCCACGAACAGTCAATGGATGAGGGGGAATGGCGTTGAATGGTGGTAACTGTTGCTTGCTGCCAACTTGAATGATCAGTGCGGCTTTGAGGAGGAGGCTTCTTGGCTCCGCAGTACAACAATCTCCCTGAACCCATGACGGTTGCGATGAGCGTAAGAATGGTGTACGTACGAGCGAAAGCCTCGCTTAACCTGAAGTAGGTGCGGACCCGAAGTGTCGGGGCAAGCGCGACCCTCGCAGGAAACGGCCTCTCTCGTTCGACGGCCGCTGGTTCCTTAGCGCCACTGAGATAGCTCTGAGTGGGCTTGCGCCCTTGACCTGCCTAAGACATTCGTCAGGAGAATACGAAAACTCTGCGTTGTAGTTAGCCTCGCGGGTAATGTGCAAGCGACTCAATCCGAAGTCGCGAGGAGGGTGTCGTGCAAAAGCTGGTCGACTTCTTCGAAGAAACGTACAACGTGTTCGTCCTACCGCTTTCGAATTCCCGGCTTCGACCCGGTGCGATCCTGGACACGACCTGGAACGACCAAAGATCGTGGATTCATCGGAGGCTAAGGCGTCGTCGACAACTAACACCGTCCTTCGGGCGGGTCAGGGGCTACGCATGGGAGATTCTCCAAGACCCTGAAGACGACTATCCAATCGAGTTTTACTCAGGATCGATCCTGGTTGGTCAACTGACTGACCGCTTCGATTTCTCGGCGGGCTTGGATCTGGCGTCTTTCGGAATCAAGATTGGCCCGGGGCTCGATCGCGCGATCACCGCGCGACTCGAGATCGACGACGTGAAGAAATGTACGTTCAGGCTGGGCTTCACCGGTGATCGCCTTCGGCGAGAACTCCGGCGGTTGAAAGATTCTGGAGACTCACGCTACATCGACGTGGACGAAAACTACCTCGTCATCGACACCTACTTTCTTCATGGTCTCCGCTGGACTTTCAATGCCGAGTCGGCGGCGGCTCTGAGAGCTCAGATGGAAAGCGCGACTATCGAGGCGACATCGGGGGGAGACTTGCGATGGGTCTCGGAGCGAGTCTTGGAGTTCGGCGGATCGCCGGATGTGCCGGTGGCATTCGATGGACTGAAGATCTAGCCCGCTTCGCTCACCGCCTATTCGGGGCGAGCGTTTTTTGAACAGTTGGACGTGCCCGCGGACTGCCGCGCGATCTGAAATGGTGGCGCGGGGTTGAGAGCCTTTTAAGGTCCGACCGGGAAGGGAGAAGGGCCGTTTTGCGCGTTTTCCTCGAAGCCCGGCGATGGCTGCCCGTCGGCGAGGGATCGCCGGCGCGTCTGATTGGGCTGGATCCCCAAAAGTGGTCTACCCGGATGCTGCAAGCGAACCGAGGATCTGTGGTCAAAGAAGGAGCGGATCACCGAGAGTCCGACGCCGGATGGCGCAAGCCGATGCTCGTGAGTGCGAAGGAACCGTGCGGACTGCTGGGCATCAGCCGGTCCGCACTCTATGAGTGGGTGGCCGAGGGGGCATTCCCGCCGCCTGTGCGAATCGGAGAGCGCACCGTGCGATGGCGAATGACCGAGATTGAGAAGTGGGAAGCGGCGCTGAGGTGAAGTCTTACCTATCCTCCGGAGTCGATGGCGGTTTCTCCCGGCGCCAGGCGCGGCGGTGGCCCGGAGCGGATAGCCGCCCGTCGGCACTGCGAGTGGATGACGGAGCCGATGGCTCCGTGGTGGGCTAACGATATGGGAATGACGCGGCAGGCGAGTCTGTTGAATTAATGCAGAGTCCGCGCCCGCGGCGACCGATCGGCCGGATCGAGCCGTTGGGGGCGCCACGAGCCGGAACATACGGACCTTCCAACATAGGACCCAGACGTCGAGATGTGGATGAGAAGAGAATGGCGATAAGTTGGAAGTCTCGAACGACGACCAAGTCTCCTCTCAAGAGCAAGCCGCTGCGCAATCCGGGCGAGTCCTTGGACCGTGAGCTGGATCGCATCCTGTTCGACGAGGTGCTCTCCTTCTACTTGTTCGCAGCGCTGTTCGTCGTTCTCGCGGTGCTGGAGTGGTATCGATGGCTTGCCGATGCGTCCCCGACGCCCATTGCGTACACCGTCGTCGCGTTGGCTGCGGTCGTCCTGACAATCTGGAAATTCTGGAGAGTGAAGCCAAGAATCGCCGCTCTCAAGCTGGGAAGAGACGGCGAGAAGGCCGTGGGTCAATATCTGGATCGCCTTTTGGCGGCCGGCGCGGAGGTTTTCCACGACGTCCCGGGAGAAGGTTTCAACATCGACCATGTCTTGATCGACACGACGGGAGTCTATGTCATCGAGACCAAGACGCTCTCGAAACCGCTGCGTGGGGACGCTAAGCTCTTCTTCGACGGGATGACGGTCCGAAAGGGTAACTTCATCCCCGACAGAAACGCCGTAACCCAAGCGAGAGCCGCCAGAGACTGGGTCGCGGAGCTGCTCAAGGAGTCAACGGGAAAGCCTGTAACCACCAAAGCAGTCGTCTTGTACCCGGGCTGGTATGTGGAAAAGTCGGAGTCCGCCAGATCGAGCGACGTCTGGGTCCTGAATCCGAAGGCGTTGCCAACATACATCAAGAACCGGCGATCCATCATCTCCTCAGAGGATATGCACCTCTTCGCATCCCACTTGAGACGGTACATCCGGAGTTGCGCGAAGTGACCCGCAGGCGCGTACTGATGGCGCCATCCGTCCCCCTCACACTTTGCGCACTGAATGGCGTTTTGCGTAGCCCGGAGCGCCGAGGAATATGAATATGTCGTTGTACGAGAAGCCGGTGCGGTTCCTGATGAGGGATATGGCCCACGAGCTGGCGGGGAAGCCCGGAGACACCTTCACCCGGAACGACGCGGTCGCTTGGTTCGCTCGGAAATACCCCAAGATCAAGGCCGGGACTGTGTCCGCGCACCTCATCAAGCTCTCGACGAACGCCCAGAGTCGTACGCATCACAACGTCAAGCCGGGAGAGGATGACGTCCTTTACCAGATCGATGCCCGGCGCTTT
>JBJHBB010000071.1:0-7306 GCA_050485265.1 Rhodothermales bacterium
CAACTACGCGGAGGCCGCAATCGGTGATCACGCCGGTGCGTTTATGCGGGCACCGATCGACCAGCCGCTTGGACGCTTGCTCTTTCTGTTGCTTGAACCACGCTCAGATGCCGGTTTTGCGTCCTGGGGTTTGATTGACCTCGACGACGGTGTCTCCCCGATCCTTCGACAACCCGCTGCCGAACCCACTTACTGACATCCCCGTACGTCCCCAAACATGCGAACTGCCGCACTGACCACCACCGTCCTACTCGCAGCGCTGGCGCCAGCCTGGCTGGGCTGCGCCGCGGACACGCTCGGAGAGCCGCTCTACGAGGGCGACCGGTTCGTTATTGAGCCCGTCAATGCCAGCACGATCCCGGACAAAGTCCGTGAGGCAGACGCCGACTTCGTGCTAGTCAACTTCTGGGCGTCGTGGTGCGCGCCCTGCCGCGACGAGTTTCCCGACTTCATGCGCTTCGACGAGAAGCACGCCTCGGTAACGGTCCGTTTCGTTTCTGTGGATGTGGAGGAGGACCTCGAGTACACGGTGGCCTTCCTAGAGGAGGAGGGCGTGACCGGACCGACATTCATGAGGGTAGGGGAGGAGCAAGCCTTCTTCACCGATGTCAATCCCGAGTGGATCTACGCGGCCATCCCTGCAACAGCTGTCTACGACCGCAACGGCAACCAGCTCGCGTTCTGGCAGGGAAAGGTCGACTACAATGGTCTGTCTGAGCGTGTCGCTGCCCTGAGAACGTCTTCTTGATATCAACCGCTACCGCAATGCCTCGCATTCTATCCGTAGTCCTCATTGCCGCGACGTTCGGCTTAATCGGGGCGACGTCGGCCGGCGCCCAGGCATTGTCGATCGGCGGCGAGCTCCCCATGGCCGACCGCTCCATGACGAGTGCCACGGGGGGCGCCACATCATTTGGTCAGGCCATTGGGCAGCAGGGCTTGGCGGTGGTCTTTTGGAGCAACACGTGCCCCTGGACGCGTCGCTACGAGCAGCGCCTCGTCGACCTGGCGCGCGAGTATGGCGGTTCGGGGATCGGCTTCGTGGTCGTCAATCCCAATGATCCGGTCGGCAACCCCGGCGACAACCTGGACGCGATGCGTCAGCGCGCAAGCGAAGGTGGCTACGAGTTTCCATACGTGGTCGACGAGGGCTCGGCCGCTGCGCGCGCCTTCGGCGCCACTCGGACACCGCAGGTGTTCGTGTTCGACGGCAACCGACGCCTCGTTTACGAAGGTGGTCTGGATAACAGCCCGTCCGACGCTGCAGGTGCGACCCACCACTACTTCCGTGACGCTCTCACCAGCCTCCGGGATGGGGGGGCGGTGACAGTCGATCGCACATCCGCGTTCGGCTGCACGATCAAATTTGCCAACTGAACGCTCGCTGTCCTCAACCCGTCACCAAGATCAATCCCTACAAGCTGAATGTTGATTGACAGCAGCAGCCGGCTGCGCGAAATAGTTTCCGCCGCCCGCCATGCACCGGCCGTTGCCCTCGACACAGAGTTCGTGTGGGAGCGCACCTATTACCCGCGCCTGGGCGTGGTCCAGATGGCGCTCAGTGGGGAGGAGGTTTTTTTGCTGGATGCCGCCGCGCTCGATCTGAGTCCGCTCGGGGACATCATTGCCGACGCCTCGATCACCAAAATTCTCCACGACGCCCGTCAGGATCTGGTGATCCTTCGGCGCGCGACCGGCGCTGCGCCGACGAACGTGTTTGACACGCAGGTGGCCGCGGGCTTCGTGGGTCTCGGTGCCAGCAACTCGCTGCAAAACCTCGTTGCCGACGTCACCGGAATCACCCTACCGAAGGGCGCGACGCGATCCGACTGGCTCAAACGACCCTTGTCGGATGAGCAGCTCAAGTACGCAGCCGACGATGTCGTGCATATGCATGCGGTATACGATGAGCTCTCTCGTCGCCTGGAAGAACGTGGTCGCGCCGGGTGGGCGGCCGAAGAGATGTCCGCGTACGATGACCCATCGCTCTACCAAGAGGACGATCCGCGCGAGCGCTATCGTAGCATCAGGGGCGGCAACAAGCGCGGCTTCGGACCCCGTGAGTTCTCGGTGCTGCGCGAAGTCACCGCCTGGCGAGAGCGAGAAGCGCGATCTAGTGACCGTCCCCGTGGACACGTTGTCGACGACAGCACCCTCGCCGAGATCGCACAGCGAAAGCCAGCTTCGGAAGACGACCTTCGTCGGATTCGCGGCCTGAGCGACCGGGCCGCCAGGCGATATGGAGGCGACATCGTTGAGGCAGTCAGCGCCGGACTCGACGTCCCGAAAGAGGAAATGCCGGCGCGGCCAGCCCGTACCCCAGATGATCCGGCCGTGCAGCCCCGTATCGATCTGGTGCAGGCTCTGATACGCGGCACGGCCGAGCGGCAGGGAATCGACCCCACCATGCTGGCGACGCGTTCCGACATAGAGTCGCTCGTGACGCACATGTCACCCAATGGCGATCACCCCATCTTCCGAGGATGGCGCGGAGCATTCATCGGTGAGGCCTTGCGATCGTTGATGGCCGGTCGGGCGTCGGTTACGCTCGACGCGGACGGTCTCCCCAAAATTGTCGACGCGCAATGACCTGGCTCGAGGCGCTATCCACCGTTGCCGAGAATTGGCGCGACCCTGAGCATCCTGCGCGCGCGGAAGCCGCGTCCGAAGTCCTCAGCGGAGATCGGCGCTTTACTGAGGAGAGCGTGGCATTCTCGCTGAACCATTTCGCCGAGTCCGTTGCCACCGGCGCTATCGCGGAGTGGGTTGGTGACGGTTCTGCGGAGGGTGGCACTGTCGCCGTGATTTCACTTGGGAGAACTCCGACGGAGGGCCTGTTCGAGACCGTGGCTGCAGCATTAGCCGGTCATCGCGTTGCGTTGGCCGTTGCAGGTGCCACGGCGCCGTTGGCCCGTGCGTTCTTCGACGAGCTTGATGAGAAGGCTGATGGGTCTCCAGTGCGGCTCGTGCGCGAGTCCGAAGCGCTCGACGTCTCTGACGCTGTCGTGGCTATCGCGACCGATGCCGAGCTTCAGCAGATCACCGAAACGGCGGCTGCGGCCTCGATCCCCGATGACCTGATCTTCGCACCCGTCGCCAACGGCGGCGTTGCCGTGATCGACGGCACGGAGTCACGCGCCGACCTGAGTGGATTGGCGGAGGACGCGCTGCTCCACGAAGGCGGCACACCTCAGAGCGTCCGCATCGTCTTCGCGCCGACTGAACTCGACCCCGACGGATTCCTGGAGACACTGGCGGGTTTCCGCGAGATGTTTCCGCCGCATCCGGCTACGGACGGCTCCCTGGTGATGCGCGCCGCCTTTCTGGAAGCAGCCAAGTCACCCCTCGCGGTCGGCCCCGGTTTCCTCTTGAGCAAAGGGGCCCCGGAATGGCTTGAGCAGTCGCACATCAGGTGGTGCACCTACGACGCGATCGAGGAAGTCGTGCAGTGGACGGACGAGCACAAGGACGAGATCGGCTTCGTGAGCGCATCCCGCAAGGTGGCATCTGCACTCTCGGAGGCCGGCCTCCCAGACGAGATCGAGGTGCTTGGGCCCGGGGACGCACACCGGCCGGTTGCTGGACAACCACCTTTGTCGGAGGACCTGTGGGACTTCCTTCGTTCGCTCTAGCCTTAGTTGCTGAGATAGTCTTGCAGCACGCGCTCGATTCCCGGCAGCATCGAGTTCCAGTCCGCTGCCGGCGCTTTGGATACGGTGACGAACGCCGGCAGGATCAAGACGTTGTCGACACCGTCCACTGAGAAGAGCGCCTCGCCGAGAGGGTGGCCGCTGGCTTGCTCGGCGTTGCTAAAGGCTTGCATCCCGGTGTCGATGAAGGGTTGGTCGGCGGCAGCGAACTTGAGGCTGTTCGGGTTGGGGGTGGGTTGGATCCGGTACGGGGCCATCGCGTGTAGATAAACCAAACGGCGGTCTGCGGAGTAGATTCATCGGCCTCCGCGGTTCCCGGCCGGCCCCATCCGACCACGCACTTCACCCGCACACATGGCGTCGAACGATGCTATCGGCTCTCAGGAGCCGCTTCCTCCCCCGCTACCACCGCCCGAACCGGTGGCGCCGGCACGTCAACTTCCTGTTCACCGGGGCAAGCTCTCGCGGATCCAGGACGCCGTCGAAGGCGCCGTTCTCGGGCTGCGCGAATGGATCGAACTGAAGGTCGAGCTTACCCGGCGTGAAATCGAGGAGACGGTCGAGCAAAAGCTCGAGCAAGCCAAGTGGGGGGCTCTTGCCGGAGTCACCGGATTGATGGCTGTGGTGTTTCTGCTGGTCACGATCGGTTGCGGCTTCGCATCGCTGTACGGCTGGCTTCTGGGGATGTCGATCTTACCCGCGCTTTCGGCAGGTTACTGCACCCTGGTACTCATTCTATTAATGATCGCCGCGGTCTTTTTGCGTTTGATGCGCCGCGCCGCCCAAACCGAAATCGAACTCAACGCATCCAATGGCCAGCGATAAGAACACCCTCACCGTGCTAGAGACCGAGCGTGTGTCGAGCAATGGGGCTGATCGTTCGGCGGCACAGGTTCGCGCAGAGCTGGCTCGGACGGAGCAGCGTCTGCAGGACAACCTATCCGGCCTAAGGCAGGAGCTGACGCTGCGTGATGTAACGCTCTGGGGAATGCCCATCACCGACCTGATCCGGCAGCGGCCGATCGTGGTGGTGGCCGCCACGGCCGGACTCATGGCAGGCGTCATGGTGATCACTCGCGTGGCTCGTCGTCGGTCTCGCCGCGAAACCGCTGAGGCCGACACCGTCCGTCAGTTGGTGACCGAGTTGGTGGACAGGGCCGCCGCGCGCACTGGACTTTACGGTGACGCGGAAGCCACGCTTCGGCGCGCGCTGCATCACAATGCGCCGGTGATCGTAGTCGAGAACCCTCATTGCGGCGCGCCTGAGGAGTCAAGAGGGGTCATTCTCTCGGCCCTGTCCGCGGCGGTCAAGATGGGCGCCGGTTACGGTCTGAAGTTTGCGATGAACGAAGTGTCAAGAGGACTGGAGGCAAGGCGAGCAGCCGAGCACCCTGCGCCTCCGCCCACTGAACCGTATCGCAACGCCCTCTGAGAAGTCGCCATGAGTGTCGTCAGCCTTTTCCTGGTGGTCCTCCTCGCTACCGGCGTACTCCTGGTATGGGAGGCCCGCACAGGTAAGCTGACCCCGAGTTCGTCGCGGAATGCCACGCTTCGAGCATCGCTCTTCTTTGCTGCGGCGGTAGTTGGTGGTGCTCTCTTGATGCGATCAGCGTCCTCGTCCTTGCTGCTCGCGGCTGCTCTGGCGCCGGTCACGGGTCTGAGCCTCGTTCGTTTTGTGGCAATCCTGCGGCCTACCATGAGTCTCGGTCGCTGGACAGGACTCGTCTCGGCATCAGTGATCCTTGCGTTCCTGGCTGTGGGCGTTTGGGCCAGCATGTCGCTACTTCCCCAGGAGTTGGATCAGAAGTCGTTCATCGAGCAGATTTTCCAGCGCGACATCCCGTCCGACTCCCGGTCGATCGACCCGGCGGCACGGCGAACGGGCCGAGCCTGAGCCCGGTTTGAGGGCGGGTGGGGAGGGGGTATCTTGCCGCCCCTCACCGAACCCCTCTCGCATGCGCCTCGTCCTCTTCGGCCCACCCGGGGCAGGAAAAGGGACCCAGGCCCGCTTTCTCGTAGAGCGATACGGCCTCAAGCAGATCTCGACCGGCGACCTCTTCCGCTCGGCCCTTAGGAACGAGACCCCTGTGGGTCTGGAGGCCCGGCGCTACATGGATGCCGGTCACCTGGTGCCTGACGAGGTCGTCAACAAGATGGTCGAGGAGGTGCTTGACGAGATTGATCGCGAGCGCTTCGTGCTCGACGGTTATCCGCGCACGATCCCGCAAGCGCGCTGGCTGCTCGGCTACCTGGCCGACAACGACGCCCCACTCGACGCCGTCTTGAGCCTGCGGGTCGATGAGGATGCCATCGTCAAGCGTCTTTCGCGACGCCGCAGCGATTCCGAGACCGGCGCGATCTATCACCTCGATTTCAATCCTCCGCCGCCAGACGTACCTGCCGAACGACTGGTGCATCGGGACGATGATCAGCCCGACGCCATCCGCACGCGGTTGAAGGTCTACCAGCAGGAAACCCGACCCCTCGAGGAGTTTCTGGACCAGGAGACTGAGGTCATTAAGATTGACGGCACCGGCACCATTGCTGAGGTTCAGGACCGCATCGCGGGCGGCCTTCAGAGTGCCCACGTATTGAGCTGAGCGCGCCCATGGCCGAAGTCATTCGACCGGAGCGCACTCTCTCCAACCACGCCGAGCACGTACGCGAGCTCACCGAAAAGCTGGGCGCCGCCCTGCGGACGCTGGACGTGCCCGCTGAGCCCGCCGAGCTCTACGATCCGGTCAGGTACGTGCTCGATGGCGGGGGCAAACGACTGCGACCCGTCTTGGTGCTCCTCGCTGCGGAAGCAGCCGGCGGCAGCACTGAGCGGGCTATGCCCGCCGCGCTCGCCGTCGAGGTCTTCCACAATTTCACTCTGGTCCACGACGACATCATGGACCACGCTGCGGAGCGACGGGGTCGGCCGAGCGTCCACGTCGTCTGGAACGAGAGCGCGGCCATCCTCGCGGGTGACCTCATGATGGGGATGTCGTACGAGTTACTCGCCAGCACGCCCGCCGCGGACGTCGGCGCGCTCGTGAAGAGGTTCTATCGCATGGTTGTGGCCGTGTGCGAGGGCCAGGCGCTCGACGAGGCCTTTGAGCAGCGTGCATCGGTCTCGCTGGACGAGTACCTGGGCATGATCTACCGCAAGACGGGCGCACTGATCGAATGTGCGCTCGATCTGGGGGCGCGAGTTGCTGGGGCGGACACGGACGTTCAGGCTGCGCTTTCGGTGGCGGGGCGTGAGCTCGGACTGGCCTTTCAGATACAGGACGACCTGCTCGACCTGATCGCTGAGGATGCCACCTGGGGAAAGACGATCGGTGGTGACCTCATCGAAGCGAAGAAGACCTATTTGCTCGTTCGCGCCATCGAAAAGGCAGAGGGTGGCGATCGGGCCTGGTTCGAGGCTATCGTCGAGAATGGCGGGCTCGCTCCCCACCTCGTCGATGAGGCACGCGAACGAATGCGTCGTCTTGGCGTGATGGATGATGCGGAGGCCGCTGTAAGGCGGCACTCGGAGCGTGGCATCGCATCATTGCGAAGCCTGCCCGATTCATTTTCGCGCGACACCCTCATCTGGCTGACCGATCGTCTGGCCTCGCGAGCGAACTGAGAATCGCCATGACCGTCGAACGAGATGTGATCGTCAC
>JBJHBB010000071.1:7316-8045 GCA_050485265.1 Rhodothermales bacterium
CGGTCTGGGATTCACACACGCCCGGCTTCGATGATCGTGCGGACTGCGTCGCGGTTCAAAGCCGATTTCTACATTAGCAAGGACGGCTACGAAATCAACGGCAAGAGCATCATAGGTGTGATGACGCTCGCTGCCGAGAGTGGGTCGACGCTCACTCTGCGCTTCACGGGTGACGACGCCGAGGCCGCGGCGACGGCCATGGTCGAGTTGTTCGACACCGGATTCGGCGAAGCCTACTGACCTATCGCCATGACGCCTCTACCGACCGGTCCCAGCGCGGAGGTGCCCGGGGAGGAGTTCGTCGCGGAGGGGCTGGGAGTTTCTCCGGGGATCGTCCACGGACCAGCGATAGTCTACGCGGCCGCCGAGGTGTCCGTCGAGCCGGCAACGATCGACGCAGACGGGATTGAGGACGAGATCGATCGATTTGAGCGAGCACGCGAACGGTCGCAGCGCGAACTGAGAAAAGTGGCCACCTTCGCGCGCGAAAAGCTGGGGGAGACGAGTGCCGACATCTTCGAGGCGCAGGTGATGGTGCTGGACGACGCCACCATGATCGATCAGGTCGTCGCACTCATCAAGCGCGATCTGCACAGTGCCGACTACGCCGTGCAGCAGGTACTCAGCACCATCAGGCTCCGCATCGAAGGCAGTTCAGACGAGTACCTCCGCGAGCGGGCTGGAGACATCGTGGACGTTCAGACGCGCATCATCCGCAATCTCCAACAG
>JBJHBB010000072.1:0-7930 GCA_050485265.1 Rhodothermales bacterium
GGGACGCGGCCGTGGACGCGATCGCGGTGACCGCGGCGGAGATCGGGGGTATCGCGGCGACCGTGGTGGTGACCGCGGCGAACGTTACCGCGACTGATCCAATGCCGGCTCGGCCCCTCGCCGTGCGCGAGGGCCTCCGCCTGGGCCGCGAGCACCTGGCCCAGTTCATCTGATCGGCGGCCGATCGTGCTTGCTTCCGACGCCGCGGCACTCTAGATTCTGCAAGTGCGCAATCGATTGCGCACTACGTTCACCTTCCCTTGCCCCTCCCCCCATGCGAGAGCTCCTCCGAGACGTGTACTTCCCCTTTGGCTCGCAGTATTACCGCGCACCTTCGCCGCCGCCCGAGGACTGGGAACGCGACCTCGACAGGATGGCTGCCCTGGGATTCAACACCGTCAAGTACTGGATTCAGTGGCGCTGGAATAACCCCGCTCCCAACCAGTTCGACTTCGAAGACATTGACCGGCTCATGGACCTGGCCGGCGAGCGCGACCTGCGGGTCATGCTCAATACCATCGTGGACGTAGCGCCGGCGTGGATCTATTCTCAGTACCCCGACGCATCGATGGTCACGCTCGGCGGCCGCGCGATTGGACCTCAGACGCAGCCGCACCGGCAGATCGGCGGCCTCGGTCTGTGTCTGCACCACGAATCGGTGATGGACCACCTGTTCGACTTCCTCGGCGCGGCCGTGGAGCGCTACAGCGACCACCCCGCCCTCGAGATCTGGAATGTTGGCAGCGAGCCCGAGCTCACGCAATCCATGGCTGAGATGCGGTTGTGGGCCGACGACGCGCGCCTCATACACGAGATGCTCGACTACAACGAGCACGCGCAGTCAGCCTTCCGGAGGTGGCTGAAGCAGAAGCGATACCGCGGCGACCTCGACCGCCTCAACCGCGCGTGGAATCGTAACTACCGCTCGTTCGACGAGGCCGAAGTCCCCAAGACGCGCAACACATTCAACGACCTCGTCGACTGGCGGATGTTCTTCGTCGACACCCTTGGCGACCATCTCGCGCGACGCTTCGAGGTGACCGAGAAGATTGATGCCGGGCGCCACCCGGTGATGTGTCATCACGTCTTCATCCAGGGTTTCCCCGTGACCTCTACGGCGAGCGACCCCTGGAACGCAGGGCGGTTCGGGGATCTCCACGGCATCACGCAGATGGACGACCCGATGATGTGCGACGTGGCGCGCTGCTGCGCCCGCGGGCGGCCCGTCATCTCGGCCGAGATGCTGATGCTGATGGGCTACACGCTGGATCTGCCTGACGCCATCGATGCCAACGCAATCAAACGCAACGTCTTCACAGGCGTCGCGGCCAATCTGAAAGGGTTCATTTTCTGGCAGTACCGTCCCGAAATGCTAGGCCGGGAGGCTCCCACTTGGGGCCTCTCACACCTCGACGGCTCCACGACGCCTTGGCTCGACGCCTTTGCCGAGGTTGGCCGCGCGCTCCAGCAAGAGGCCGGTTTCCTGCTGGACGCAGCGCCGCCCGCGGCGGAAGTGGCTGTGCTCTACTCTCCGGAGAACCAGGTTTTCGCGTGGGCCTCGACAGGTAACGAGAAGAACGCCACGGACTCGGTGCTTGGCGCCCACCTCGCGCTCTACGAGGACAACCACGTGGTCGACCTCATCCACCCGCGAGAGATCTCGGAGGGAGTGCTCGACCAGTACAAGGTGTTGGTCGCTCCTTTCCCCTACTGGCTAAGCGCCGACGTAGCCGATAGGCTTCGAGCCTGGGTCGAGGCGGGAGGTACACTCATCGGTGAAGCATACTTCGGCGGTTGGGATGTCGAAAACGGCCGGCATCACACTACGCTTCCGGGCTACGGCCTCCACGAGGTATTCGGCGTCCGACAGCGCAACGCGGAGCCTGCTCGCGAGGACCGATTCCTGGCCGTCAGTGGCGTGGTGCGCTCAGATGGGGGGACGCTCAGGTCGGGATTGAACGAGCCACGACCCGGCGACGGGTTCGTGTTGGCGCAGCCCGTCGACGCAGGAGGTGGTAACGGACAGGTGGAAATCGAGATCGCGGCCGATCTCCCGCACCTTGCAACCGGAGAAAAAGCCTATGGCGCCTTCGTCAAAGAGACCTTCGTCGTGGAAGGTGCCGAGGTGATGGCCACCTACCGAGATGGTGATGCGGCAGTCGTGCGGCATCGTTTCGGGAAGGGACAGGCAATCCTTGTCGGATCGTACGTCTCGCTTCCCTACCGGCGGCAGGGTTACGCGGGCAATGCGCGCCTAATTCGGAGCCTGGTGGACCAGGCGAAGCTCGCGGCCCGACCACGCGTCGTGGGCGGGACCGTCCGCGTGGACTCCCTGAGTACCGACGATGGGGGCCGGATGATCATTCTGCAGAACAGAGAGAATCGCGCGTTCGAAGCCTCGATCCGCATGCCATTTGAGGTTTCCGGTGAGGCAGCCGAGCTATTCGGTGGCGCGCCGCTCGAAGTGAGTGCGGCCGAAGGCTGGTCACAGGCAACGCTCAGACTGGGGCCTCACGATGTGCGGGTCTACCGTGTCTGAAGCCGCTCTCGGTCCACGCGTGCTGATCGCGCACGTACGGCACAACTTCGCCATCAATGTGCTCGATGGCGCGGTCTTCGCATTCGGAATGAGCCTCGCCTCGCGGACGACCGTCCTGCCCGTGTTCGTGCAGAAGCTCGGAGGTTCGAACGTGGCCATCGGTCTGCTCTCGGTCATCTGGGCGCTTGGTTTCAACCTCCCACAGATCATAATCGCCAATCGCGCTCGGCAAGCCCCGTCGAAAAAGCGATTCGTGCTGCAGACCGGGTTGATTCAACGGCTACCGTGGCTCGGTCTGGCACTCCTCACCGCGGCCGCTCTGTGGCGGATGTCACCGACGTGGGCACTCGTCTCCTTCTTTCTGTTCTACGCGATGGCTGCAGTGGGCGGCAGCCTGAATCTCCCCGGGTGGTTCGATCTCGTAGCGAAGCTCACGCCCGTCCGGATGCGTGGCCGACTCTTCGCCTGGAGAGCTGTCGTTGGCGGTCTATTGGGGGTTCTGGCCGGGGTAATCGTCGGACAAGTTCTCGGTGCTGGCGCCACCTATCAGAGCTTCGCGATGCTCTTCGCGATGGCATTTGCGGCCATGATGGTTTCCTACGCACTGCTGAGCGGGCTCCGCGAGGAAGCGCCCCGGCTGCCGCCACAGCAGATTCGGTTCTCTGCGTTTCTAGGGCAGCTTCCCCGCATCCTGCGCACCGATCGCAACTACCGCAATTTTGTCATCGCTGACGCGCTCCTCATTTCAGCGCTGATGACCGATGCCTTCTTTGCCGTCTACGCACTGGCACGGTTCGACCTTTCACCGGCGCACGTAGGGAGGTTCATCATCGTCCTTACGGCCAGCGCCGCCGTGGGAAGCCTCGTGTTCGGTCACCTCGCCGATAGGTTCGGCCACCGCATCAACCTCGCGCTGGCGGCCGCTGCAACACTTGCCGCCTGTGGGGCCGCCATTTGGGCACCGACTCCGGAAGTGTTCTTACTGGTGTTCGTGGGCTCGTCGTTTGCGATGGGCCTTCCAGCCATTTCGCGGCTTCCGATCATCGCAGAGCTCTGCTCAGATGACGACCGGCCGACCTACATCGCTCTGACCAATGCGATTACGGCGCCGTTCTGGCTGACCGGCCTGGCCGCTGGCCTGATCGCCGATCGCCTCGGCTTCGAGACACTGTTCGTGGTGACCGGCCTGGTCGCGACCGTCGCGCTGATTTGGCTGCTCACGATGGTGAGAGAACCTCGCAATGGCACCTACGAGGCGCCTAATCCCGACCGTCATGCGTAGCCGGCGCACCTTTCTGAAACATGCCTCGGTAACGATCGCCGGCGCCTGCCTGGCACCCGCGGTCATCGGAGCGCCCACTCTCCTACTGCCTAGGCGCACCGCGCTCGACACGGAACGGGGTACGCTTGTTTTTCAGCCCTCCTTCGTCCAGCGTGGTCGGGGGCCCCATCTGCTGGACTGGGCCTACGCCTCGGACGAAAACTGGGACGCCTTCCGGTCCAATATCACGGCGTCGCCGTCGGGTGGCGTGGTGATCTCTGACGTGGGGGGAGAGCAGCGCTTTGGGGTAAGTGTGCGCTGGAATGTCGAAGGCTTCGGCTACACGTTTCTCACGGCCGACAACGGGGGAGAGCACTACGAACTGCCCCCACGTGGGCAGACGCGCGAACTCGACCTCAATCGGGAGCTGGCACGTAGTCGCGTGCTCCGAAATCGACGTCGACGAGCAGCCCATGAGACCTCCGGCTGGCGGCCGTCCCGGACGGTGCAAGCAAAGCTCGACCTCTCTGACGAACTGCTCGAGGACGCCGAAAGCGCCGGTGGGCCCGACCGGTGCGGTACCTATGCACAACAGGCTCTACTGCACGCCCTCCACGCTGGTGAGGCGATGGAACTCGAGGCGGCTCGCCACGCCATCGCGGCAAGAGGACAGCGCGACCGGTTCTTCCTTGGCTGTGATGCGCGCGGGTTCTTCCAGATGAACCCCGACGCGTGGATGGAGCTCTTCACCGCGCTCTTCAATTATGCCACGATCACGCACTACCTCTCGGATCGCACGACGGGCTTGCCCGATTTCGAGCCGGAGATGGATGACCGCCGCTTCGACACGCGGGAGGCGCTCCTCGAGCGCCTTCGCGGGCGAGACGTCACCGTACAGGGTCGGCCGATCTTTTGGCCGTACCACCTGGTTACGCCAGAGTGGCTCCGCGGACTGTCGTACGACGACCTGCTTCGCTACGTCGAGCGTCACACACGCGCGGTGGTCTCCCACTACGGCGAGCGGATGTATGCCTGGGAGATCGTGAATGAGTTTCACGACTGGGCCAACGAGGTCGAAGTCACACCCGACCAGGCGGTCGAGATCACCAAGCTGGCCTGCGACGTGGCCGCCGACGCAGCTCCCGGCGTCCACCGGCTAATAAATAATTGCTGCCCCTTCGCCGAGTACGTCCAATTGGGGATGTGGGGGGAACGCGAGGCGCGCTATCCGCAGCGCACCCCCTGGAAGTTTATGCGCGACCTGGTGGACGCGGGCGTGGACTTCACCATCACGGGGCAGCAGCTCTACTTCCCGTACCGCGACCTCCAGGACGTGGTTGTGCTAATCGAGCGCTACGAGCAGTTCGGCCGCCCGATGCAGCTCACCGAGGTTGGCGCGAGCGCAGGCCCCTCGGCCCGGTCTGTACTCGATGGCTCTCTGGACCTACCGTCCGAGCCAGCGCCCTGGCGCCGACCATGGGATGAAGAACTGCAAGCCGACTGGATGGAGGCCCTCTATACACTCGCCTATTCGAAACCGTACATGGAGGCCGTCAACTGGTACGACTTCATGGACGGCCAGGCGTGGATCCGCAATGGCGGTCTGATCCGAGGACCGCAAGGGGAGAAGAAGGCCATCTTCGACCGCATGAAGGCGCTGTTCACCGAGTGGGGGCATCTGCCATGACGACCACCCGCAGTCAGGTCCGCTCATGACGGTCAGGAAGCGAAAGGATATTCGGCACGGCGGACCTGGTCTCCGGCTCGCCTTCTGGGTCGCCCTACTGGCGATTCCGGTCGTCTTCTTTGCTCTGGTCGAAGGTGGCCTGCGGCTGGCAGGCTACGGTGACGACGCCAGGCTGTTCGTCGAGGTCGAGCACAACGGTGTCGCCTACTACGCGATCGACCCTGGCGTCGTGAGGCGGTATTTCGGCGATCCAGACTTTGGTACGTACGTCTCGCGCGACCGCTTTCGCGTGGAGAAGCAACCTGACACCTATCGGATTTTTGCTCTCGGCGCCTCGACCACCGTCGGCTTTCCCTACCTCTTCCACGGGTCCTTTCCCAGCCTACTGCGCGATAGGCTGGTGACGCAGTTTCCGGAGCGCAGGGTGGAGATGGTCAACGTCGGCATAACCGCTGTCAACAGCTATGCCGTGGCCGACATCGCGCGCGAACTGATGCGCTACGAACCAGACCTCTTGCTGGTCTATTCCGGCCACAACGAGTTCTACGGCGCACTGGGAGCGGCCTCTTCAGAAACGCTCGGCGGGCGACGCTGGATCGTCCGTTCGTACCTGACCCTGCGGCGCAGCCGAATCGTGCAACTCCTCCGCGACGTGCTGACCGGCATCGGTCGCACTGCCTCCGGTCCCGCCGATAGCAGTGAAGGCGTCCAGTTGATGGAGCGCATGGCGAGAGACCAACGGATACAGTACGAAGGCACGCTGTACCGCCGCGTACACGAAGCCTACCGGGCCAACATTGACGAGGTCGTGAGCCGGGCGCAGCGCAACGGCGTGGACGTGGTCCTGGCCACGCTGGCGAGCAACGAGGGCTCACAGCCACCTTTCGTTTCGGTTCGGGGAGAGGATGGAAGTGAGAGCGACGCGCGCGCCTTCGACGAGGCCATTGAACGGGCCGAGAGTGCCGCGCAGCACGGGGACTGTCACGGTGCCCTCCAAGAGGTCGAGGCGGCGATCGCGCTGGATGCGCATCACGCTCGGGCCCATTACCTGCGAGGCCGGTGTCTTCGGGCGGCGGGGCGCGCGACTGAGGCTCGCGACGCTTTCAGGCGTGCTCGAGACCTGGATGGTTTGCGGTTCCGCGCAAGCTCGGGGCTGAACGAGGCCATCCGCGAAATCGCCAATCGCCGCGGCGTGCCGTTAGCCGACGTCGAGGCCACGTTTGCGAGCGCCTCACCGGATGAGATTATCGGCGAGGAGTTAATGACCGAGCATGTGCACCCAAACCTCGATGGGTACTGGCTGATGGCCGGTGCTTTTGCCGATGCTATGGCGGTGCATGGCCTGTTCGCTTCGTCTGACGAGTGGGCCGCCGCAGCGACGAGCCCCGACGAGGACTGGCGCGCGATCGCTGGGCTGACAGAGTTCGACCATGTGGTAGCCGACCTGAGAGTGCGCCAGCTCACGAGTCGTTGGCCATTCACGGACGAGCCCGCACCGTTCACCTTCTCGCCCCAATCGCTGGCGGAACGATCCGCCTGGGACTACCTCAATGGCCGCATGGCGTGGGGCGCCTCACGCAACGAACTCTCCCGGGCGTACGCCGAGGCAGGCGACATGGCGCGTTCGGCCGACGAGTTCTGGGCCCTCGCGAAGGTTGTCACCTATGATCCTCACTACGCACTGCTTGCCGCAGATATGCACGCGCGTGACGGACGTTTCGAGAGCGCCGCGAGAATGCTCGCCTGGGCCCTCTCCGTTGAGCGCCAGCCGATGACCTATGCACGGCTCGGCGGTGCCATTGTGGAGCTGGGCCGGGAGGAGGAGGGCCTTGCCTACCTCCAGCGAGCACTCGCGCTCTCCGAGGGGCGACCGCTGACCCCACAGCAGCGCGCACAAATCCACCTATTCCAGGCACGAGCATTCGGGCGCCTCGGCGATGAGACCGCCGCGCGCGAGCAGATAGAGCGTGCGCGGGCCCTTGGCCCCGTGCAGGCCGCCAACAACTCTTCGAACGCCTCGCCATGAACAGAGAAGCCCTCACTAGGCTGGTTGCTGGAATGCGCCCAGTCGACACCGGTCGTCGCCGGTTCCTCCGCACGGCGGGTCTTGGGACGCTGGGCCTGGCTGCTGCGCCCGCGGTCTTGGGCGCACCGACCGTCCTGACCTCGCGCAGGACGCGGAGCTCATCTCGGAGCGGCACGCTCGTATTCAAGCCCACCTATGTTCAACGAGGACGCGGCCCACACCTTCTTGAATGGGCTTACGCCTCCGACGAAAACTGGGACGCGTTCTACTCCGACATTGCCGCCACTTCCGAGGGCCTCGCGCTGAGCGACACCTTCGGCGAGGATCGCTTCGGAGTGAATGTTCGCTGGAACGTTGAGGGTTTCGGCTACCTCTTCCTGACCGCCGACAACGGGGGAGAGCACTACGAGCTCCCTC
>JBJHBB010000073.1:0-7920 GCA_050485265.1 Rhodothermales bacterium
GATTCGCGTTGCCCGGTTCTCACCCTGCTTGGCCCATACGGCGCCCGTGCCGGACTCCGCGTTTACGGGCATCGAGCGGAACTTCAGCATCTGGAAGGTTCGACCATTGAGCCCCATTCGCTCCTGCGTGTAAAACACCGGCCCGTGGCTCGAGAGCTTGACGCATATGGCCAACGCGACAAACAGCGGAGACAAGGCTATCAGCACCATTAGCGAGAAGAGCACATCGATCGTGCGCTTGATGATGCGCCGACCGTCGTAGGGCGTCTCGTCGACGAGGTGAATGACCGGCATTCCCGCTACGTCCGACACGCGCTGATTCAGGATCACGTCGAACTGGAAGAGGTCGGGGACTAGCGCGACGTGCGCGAGGCGTCGCGCGGAAGAGTCCATGATCCTCTCGATCTTCCCCCCGGCCCACGACGGGAGCGCGATGTAGACGAAGTCGACCGGCCTTCCCTGAGCCGCCAGGTTGTCCATCACCGCATCGAGTTCATCGGTGGTGCCGAGAATCATGCCCTGGGAGGGGGACTCGGCGTCGTCGAGGTAACCGACCACCTCGAAGCCCATCCACGGGTAGTGCTTGAAGGCCTCGGCCAGGCGCTTGCCCGCGCGTCCTGCGCCGACGATAAGTACGCGCCTGACGTTCTTGCCCTGGCGCCGCGCTCGTCTCAGCGATGCGTAAATGCCTAGTCGAAGCGCAACCAGGAACGCCGACGAGAACACGCCGAAGAACAGCATATGCAACCGCGAGAACGAGAACGCGCGGTAGAAGAACATCGCGAAGATGCTCACCACCAGGCCAAGGAAGACGGCCCGTGCGACGGCGTAGGCGATCAGCGGCAACCGTTGCGCCCGGTGGGTCTGGTAGAGCCCCGACACCAGAAAGACGGTCGCCCAGATGATCACGACCGCGGGTAGGAACTCCAGGTACCGCGCCAGAGGCACGTACTCAGGTGGTGTCATCACCCGAAAGCGGACCACCCAGGCTAACGCCCAGGCGGCAGCGATAAGGGCCAGATCCGAACGGAAGAGGAGCTGCTGCAGCAGCCGACTCCGCTCTCGAAGCATGAGCTACACTGGACGCGACCGGGGCGCCCCGAAAATCAATCCAAACGGCCCAATATAGCGCCTTTCACCTGGAAGACACGCTGTTAGCCGGGCCGCCCGGCTGGAGACTCGCGCAGTTTCTCGGGGAATGTGCGGCGAATGAGCGCGCGCGCCAGACTTCGCGTCGAATCGATGAGCGGTACGCCCTCAAACTCGGTCTCGGGGACCGCCAGCGGAAGCTCGGTGCACCCAAGGATGACCGCGTCCGCGCCGCGATCACGGAGATGGAGGACGCCGTCGAGTAAGGCCTGCCTCGCGCGATCCGTCGGGGGGTGGCTCCTTGCCTTGATTCCCCACTCAGGGTCGAAAATGCTCGGATTGATGAACTCGTCCTGGAAATCCGGGTAGGGTGCAACGGCCTCGAGCCCGATAGCCTCGAGTGACCGATCGTAGAGGCCGGTGCGTACCGTGGACGTGGTAGCCAGAATCCCCACCCGAACGGCAGCCGGCGCGAGGCGCCTCACCGACCGCGCGCTGGCATCGATCATGTTGAGCAGTCGAATACGCCGCCCCTCACTCTTCATGGTGTCGTTGAGGGCATCGAAAATGACCGCCGCATGGGCGGTGTTGCACGGCATCCCCGCAATCGAACAGCCTGCCCCTTCGAGTCGCCTGAGGATCTCGGCGAGTGCAGGGACGGGGTTGGGCTGCGTCTGATCCGCGATATAGGCGGATCGATCCGGGATGTGCCCCGGATACGAAATCAGAGTCACCGGCAAGTGATCCTGATCGGCCGTGGCCACCGTCTCGTCGAAGATCTTGGCAACCAGGTCGAGACCAGCGAACGGTCCAAGGCCGCCGACCACGCCTATGGCATTACTCTCGGTCATATGGAAGTGAACGCGCCTGAGGACGCGGGAGGTGAAGAGGGTGCCGGCGAGTGGCGGCGGCGCTCACACTAGCTGAAGCATCGGGTCGTTCCAAGAAGTGCTGTCCAAGGCTGCAATCTGGAGCATCGCCGCGTTGCTCCGTCCGTCGGTGCTCGGTATTTTCGCGGCCCCGGTGGCGCCACCGCCGGACGTTTTCGATTGCCCGGTAGCTCAATTGGCAGAGCACCACACTTTGGATGTGGGGGTTGGAGGTTCGAGTCCTCCCCGGGCAGCTCGCAGCGCCTAGTTGGCTGAACAGGACCAGCAGACCTCCCCATGCCCCTCAGCAACGATCAGCCAATTACGCTCTTCGCAGGGCGCAGCAATCCGGCACTGGCTCGCGCGATCGCGAATCATTACGGCCAGCCGCTGGGGGACGTAACCATCAAGAACTTCTCGGACGGGGAGATCTACGTCCGCTTCGAACAATCGATCAGGGGGACGGACCTCTTCATCATCCAGTCGACCCCGCCGCCGGGTGACAATTGGGTGGAGTTGCTACTGCTTATCGATGCAGCGCGCAGAGCATCGGCCGCTCGGATCACCGCGGTTATCCCGTACTTCGGCTACGCGCGCCAGGACCGGAAGGACCAGCCGCGCGTGTCGATCGCGGCCAAGCTGATGGCGGACATGCTAGAGAAGGCCGGCGTGGACCGGATCCTCTCTATGGACCTGCACGCGCCGCAGATACAGGGCTTCTTTAACGTACCAGTGGACCACCTGTACGGAAGTGCGGTCATTATCGATTATCTGCGCGACCAGCTCCCGGAGCGGCCAGTGGTTGTTGCACCTGACGTTGGGTCACTGAAACTCGCCCGTGCGTATGCGAAGCGTCTGCGCTCTGATCTCGCGCTGATCGACAAACGGCGGCCCACCCAAAACGTTGCCGAGGTGATGAACATCATCGGTGATGTCGAGGGCCGGCACGTGTTACTGATGGACGACATGATCGATACGGCCGGCACGCTATGCTCGGCTGCCGCCGCGCTGAAGGAGCAGGGTGCGCTCGACGTCGTCGCTGCCGCAACGCACCCGCTATTTTCCGGACCTGCGTTCGACCGGATCTCGGAGTCACCGATCGACCGTGTTTTCGTGACCGACTCTATCCCGCTCAGCCGCACGCACGAGAAGGTGGAGGTGGTGTCCGTTGCGGAGCACTTCGCCGACGCCATCCACCGTATCTACGCCGACGAGTCCGTCTCCACGATCTTCACGATCTAGGACCGTATCGTGAAAGGTCGGGGAGTTACGCCGCCTACGGTGGCGCCGGGTGCTATCGGTCCGTACGTTCACCCGTCTTGGCCGGCGCGATGTGTTCCGGCCCCCACTGTGAACTATAAGCGTCAACGAACTCAACCGTCATGGACGTCCTCACGCTCGACGCGCAGCCGCGCGACCTTGGGACCGCCGCCGCGCGGGCCGTCCGCCGCCAGGACGAGGTGCCTTGCGTGCTCTACGGGCCGCACCAGGAGCCGATTCACTTCCGCCTCCCTGTGCTGGCCATGCGCCCCCTCATCTACACCTCCGAGACACACCGCGTGTCGCTGGAGTTGAACGGCGAGAGCTACGACTGCATCCTGAAGGCCATCGATTTCCACCCGGTCACCGACGTCCCGGTCCATGCCGACTTCTACGCGTTGACGGCGGGTGAGGCCATCTCGATGACCGTGCCGATCCAGCTGGTCGGCGCCGCCCCAGGCGTAAAAGCAGGTGGCATTCTTTCGCAGCCGTTGAACGAGATCGTGGTGCGCTGTCTGCCTAAGGACATCCCCGGCCACGTCGAGATCGACATTTCCGCGCTCGAGATCGGGAGCAGCCTGCACGTTTCCGACATCTCCGTCGAGAACGCCGAGATCGAGACCGATCCGGCCCGCACGGTGGTGACGATCACTGCTCCGAGGGCCGAAGAGGAGCCCGAAGAGGTCGACAGCTTGCTTCTCGAGGGTGAGGAGCCACTCGAGGGTGAAGAGGCCGAGGGCGACGGCGAGGAGCCGGCCGAGGGCGACAACACCGAGGGCTAGCGGCCACGGTGCCCGACGCAGATACTCAGACAGATGCCGGCGCGTCCGCACCCTCGAAGGGTTCGGGCGCGCTGGCGCGTTTCATACAACGCTGGTTCCCCACCCGTGAGCCCATGCCTCAAGCTCGCCGGCTGATCATCGGCTTGGGCAATCCCGGGCCGCAGTACGAGGACACCAGGCACAATGCGGGTTTTCTCGTAGCCGACGCGGTGGCCGAGCGCTCGCGGATGAGCTTCGAGCCGGGTCGCGGACCGTTCGTGGTGGCGCACGGCTCCTGGCGCGGCACACCGTTCGCGGTCGCAAAGACGGCGGCGCTGTACATGAACCAGAGCGGTACCGCGGTGCGAAAGCTCATTGCTCGCTATGGAGTGACAGAGCAGGACGTACTAGTGGTATACGACGACATCGCTCTAGATGTCGGCGTTATCCGGTTGCGGGCTGGTGGCGGCGCCGGCGGTCACAACGGGGTGCAGGACGTAATTGACAAGCTCGGCACCGCTAACTTCCCGCGCCTTCGGATCGGCGTCGGGTCGGATTTCCCACGTGGCCACCAGGTGGACTACGTGCTCGGACCCTTCGATGACGAGCAACTCCCCATGCTCGAGGAGGCGCTCTCTCGGGCCGTCGACGCGGCACTCTGCTTCGCTCGAGACGGCCTCAACGTGGCCATGAACCGCTTCAACCAGCGGTAGACCTTCCCTTTCCATCACCTAGAACTCTCACCCAATCTGACATGCAGACGGAGACGCTAATCATGTGGCTGGTCCCGGTGGCCGGCCTAATCGCCCTGGGGTACGCGCTCATGCGTGCCCGGTGGGTCTCGCAGCAGGAGGTCGGGACCGAGCGGATGGCCGAAATCGCGCAGGCCATCTCCGAGGGCGCCCGCGCCTTCCTGCGCCGCGAGTACCGCGTGCTGGCCATCTTTGTGGCTGCGGTCGCGGTGCTGCTGGCCTTCGCCAACATGGCGCAGCCGGAATCTTCCTGGATGGTCGCCATCTCGTTCGTGACTGGCGCCGTGTGCTCGGGTCTTGCCGGTTTCATCGGGATGACCGTGGCTACGCGGGCCAACGTGCGGACCACCAACGCCGCACGTACCGGTCTCGGGCCGGCGCTGAATGTCGCCTTCTCCGGCGGTCTGGTCATGGGACTTGCGGTGGTCGGCCTTGGCGTGATCGGTCTTGGCGTCCTCTTCCTGTTCTTCTCCTCGCTCGAGGGCTGGACGATGGCCCAGGTCATTAACGTAATCGCCGGCTTCTCGCTGGGTGCGTCGTCGATCGCGCTCTTTGCTCGTGTGGGCGGCGGTATCTATACAAAGGCTGCTGACGTGGGCGCCGACCTGGCTGGCAAGGTTTACGAGGGAATTCCGGAGGACGACCCGCGCAATCCGGCCACCATTGCTGACAACGTCGGCGACAACGTCGGTGATGTGGCTGGCATGGGCGCCGACCTCTTCGAATCCTTTGTAGGCTCGATCATCGGTGCGATGGTCCTGGGTGCGGCCTTCATCCCCGCGCTCGAAGCCGCCGGCGTCGAGATCGTGATCGCACCCGTTCTTCTGCCGCTGGTTCTCGCCGCAGTAGGCATCGTGGTGTCCATCATCGGCTCCTTCTTTGTCAAGGTGAAAGAGGGCGGCAATCCGCAGCGAGGGCTCAACATCGGTGAGTTCGGTGCGGCCGGCGTGATGGCGGTCCTGGCGTTCTTCATCATCCAGTGGCTGATGCCGTCCGAACTCTTCGTTAGTGGCGATCTGCAGCCGCTGGTGGGCGACTTCACCTATACGGCGGCCGGCATCTACTTCGCAGTGCTGATTGGTCTTGCCGCGGGCGTCTCGATCGGTCTCATCACCGAATTCTACACGGCCACGCACACGCGTCCGGTCACCGGAATCGCTCGTCAGAGCCTGACAGGATCGGCCACGAACATCATCGCTGGGCTGGGAGTGGGGATGTACTCGACGGGTCTTCCAGCAATCGTGCTGGCGCTGGCCATCATCGGGTCGTTCTTCTTCGCCGGTCTCTACGGTATCGCTATTGCGGCTGTCGGCATGCTTTCGGTGACGGGCATTCAGCTGGCCGTCGATGCTTACGGTCCGATCTCCGACAACGCCGGCGGTATCGCTGAGATGGCGGAGCTTCCCCCTGAGGTCCGTGAGCGCACCGACAAGCTCGACGCCGTGGGTAACACAACGGCAGCTATCGGTAAGGGCTTCGCGATCGGATCGGCTGCGTTGACGGCGCTCGCGCTGTTCGCAGCATTTATGACCCAGGCCGAGATCGAGGCAATCAACGTCGCCGACCCGACGATTCTAGCCGGTGTGCTGCTCGGCGCCATGTTGCCGTTCGTGTTCTCTGCGATGGCCATGGCTGCGGTCGGTCGCGCAGCCGGTGACATGATCAACGAGGTGGGCCGTCAGTTCCGCGAAATCCCCGGGCTCCGCGAGGGAACCGCGAAGGCCGAGTACGCCAAATGCGTGGATATCTCGACGGCGGCTGCCATCCGCGAGATGGTGCTTCCCGGCCTGCTGGCAGTCTCGGTTCCGGTGATCATTGGCTTCATCTCAAAGGACATGCTCGGCGGACTCCTGGTTGGAGTCACCGTCTCAGGTGTTCTGCTGGCCATTTTCCAGGCCAATGCTGGTGGAGCTTGGGACAATGCCAAGAAGCGAATCGAAGCTGGATTTGAGCACGAGGGCGTGATCTACGGCAAAGGCACCGAGGCTCACAAGGCCGCCGTCGTTGGCGATACAGTCGGCGACCCACTCAAGGACACCTCAGGTCCGAGCCTTAACATCCTCGTCAAGCTGATTGCCGTGGTCGCGCTCGTGATCGCCCCGCTGATCGCCTAGTAGTTGAGCAAGAGCACGAGGGAGCCCGGCGTCGCAAATGCGGCGCCGGGCTTTTTTGTGGCGCCCCTGGACTTTCTCGTTTCGTCACCCTTAACGTAATCAGTGCTCTGGGGGGAGCATGCATACATCGAACACACCAAACACCCTTACAGGATGAAACCGATAGTTAAGGGCGGCTTTTTCGCCGCCGGGGGGCTGGTCGCACTGCTCGCGATTGGGGCCGGTGCGCTTTACGGGGTCAGCGGCTCTCACATGAAGGAGACGTTCGCTGTCGAGACCCCGGCACTCACCATTCCCACGGACAGTGCTTCGATCGCGCATGGTGAGCACATCGTGCGCTCGCGCGGATGCATGGACTGTCACGGCGAGCGCCTCGAAGGGACCGTGTTTGTCGATGATCCGGCTTTTGCCGTTCTGATCGCTTCAAATCTCACACCGGGCGCTGGCGGCATCGGCCGCTCATACACACCGGCTGATTGGGACCGCGCGATAAGACACGCCGTGGGACCGGACGGCCGCGGTCTCCTTTACATGCCCTCCTACGAATTCAACCACTGGAGCGACGATGACATGGCTGCAGTTATCGCCTATCTCCAAGGGTTGGAACCGGTCGACAACGAGTTGCCCGGCAACCGAATCGGTCCCATCGCCCGTGCATTGTATCTGAAGGGTGACCTGCCGTTGTTGCCGGCTCGCCTGATTGACCACTCGGCAATGGACCGAGATGCGCCCGAGCCGGGGGCTACCGTGGCGTACGGGGCCTACGTGATGCCGGGCTGCACCGGTTGCCACGGGTCGACCTACAGTGGAGGACCCATCCCGGGGGTTCCTCCCGATTGGCCCGCGGCCGCAAACCTGACCCTCCATGAGTCGGGACTGGCGGGTTGGACCGAGGCGGACTTCTTCCGCGCGTTACGCGAGGGAATTCGGCCCGACGGCTCCGAGATTCAGCAGCCGTACATGCCGGTTTCAGTGACAAGCCAACTCCACGATTACGAGATCAGTGCGCTCTGGCAGTACCTGAATACCGTTGAGCCGAGGGCGGCGGGCAACCGCTAGTTCGAACGCCCCACAG
>JBJHBB010000074.1:0-7912 GCA_050485265.1 Rhodothermales bacterium
ATGTCTCCTCGGTCAAGTGCTTGAACGATAGCTGCCTGGATGCCTCCAGCACTCGAAATAACAGGTGTTTGCATACGATAGGCGACACGCCGAATCCGGCCAGATAGGCACTTCCGACAGCATCACCGCGATGAAACGGCTACGAACGCGGCTCAACATACCAACCCTGGGGAGGTTCCGCATTCACAGATCGGGGAATCCCTGTTCACACCGGATTGGGCCGTCCTTGACCGACCGTTCACCGCGCCGATTCAACCAACTGGCTGCTTCTCCGGGAGCGGCAACGCCACCATCCGAGCGATCATATCCAAGACCGCCTCGGCATCGTGGGGTGCGAGCCGGCTGCTGCGCACCGCGAGCGGCACCGTCTCGGCAGCCAGCGCGGCGTATAGCGGGACGAGCTGCGGAAGATGCCGCCGCAGCGCCAGGCCGTGCTTGCGGATAGTGGCGAGATCTCCGCGGACGATAGGACCGGTGAGTGCGTCCTCCGGCGAGGAGCGAGAAAGGTTGTCCAGCGTGCCGCGGACGAGCGGTTCGATGATAGCCTGAGCCGTTCCGCGATCGATGTCGATAGTCGCCAGCACTTGCTGCACCACGGAATCCAGCGTCACAAGGAAGTTCGAGGCCATGCTCGCCGCAAGGTGGTAACGGGGCTTGTCCTCGGCGGCGAGCACGACGTAGCGCATGCCGAGATCAGTGGCAAGGCGGATCCCCGATGCCACCGCCTGGGGCGAGCCTTCGATGCCGGCGAAGACACCATCGAGTGCGCCGGCCGGGCTGCCTCGATGCAGTGTCTGGAGCGGATGAAACGAGAGAACGCGCGCACCCCGGTCGGCGAGGGGGCGCAGTTCCTCGGCCGTCAGAACGCCCGACGTGTGCATGCATATGGTCTTGTCCCAGTCGTGGCGAACGTGGGATAGACTCTGGGCAACCTCAGCAATTGCATTGTCTGGCACACAAATGAAGACCATCCGGGTACCAGACGGGAGCTCGAACAACTGGGTCGAAACGGTTGCGGCGCCGACCTCGGCGCCGAGGTGTTGAGCATCCTCGAGCGTCTTGTTGAGGATGGCGGCAATCGGGTATCCAGCTGCGCGGAGCCGCCGAGTCAATGTGCCACCCACAGCACCCGCACCAATCATGGTGATGGCGGGCCTGGATTCGAGGACTGCGGCGTAAGAGGACATTATTCGCTCGTAGGGTGACGAATCAGGCGCGCCACAGGACGCACGCGAGTGCTCCGATCTGCTCGCCGTCCGGCGGCTCGACTGCGAGCACCGACGCTCGGTTGGCACCGCGATGCTTTGCGGCCATGACGACGGTGATCATGGGTCCCATACCCTCTGCACGCACCTGCTCGCTTCCAAGGAGGTGCATCAGGGTAGAGGCATCAAAGGTTTCGAGCGCTTCGATGAGTCGGTCGAGGGCGCCTTCCTCTGCGGAAAGAAGGTCCGCACTCGCTACGGCGAGCATGCGTTGCCCATACATCACCTCGCCCACCGCCATGCCGAGTTCATGGCAGAAAGCGGGCTCCTCACTGCCCATCACTATCGGGACGACGCTCAGTTCATCTCCAAGAACTCGCTGCAGAAACGGCAGCTGCACGTCCACCCCCTCCGTGTGATAGTGCCCGCGATCGTCGAGGTAGATGTCGTCGTCCTCATCGCAGAGCTCGTTCCTGATCTTGTCGTTGACCGGCACATCCCCGAGCGGCGTTCGGTATTGGTCGACCTTGCAGATTGCCAGTCGCTCGAATGTGCCCTCGTGCGTGGGTGCAATCACGACGGCGGTCCGATAGGCATCCTCGCGTCCCCGAAGCAGCTTGTAAGCTTGCGCCGCGATAGGACCCGTGTGCAAGAGGTTCGAGTCGGGGACAATGAGCGCCAGAATCTCGCCCTCGATCGACGCCGTCGGGGCGGCGGCCAGAAGGTCGTCGATTGTGTCCTTGAGTGCTGCAGGCTGGGTGGGATAGACGGGGCGTTCGAGGATCATTGGGAGATATTGAACGGAGTGTCGCCAGGAGAACTGAGGACCGTACGGTGATTCTGGGCGATACGCAGTAGCGTAAACGTTACGGCCGCCGGGTGTCAAAAGAAACTGATCGATGAATAGCAAGCCCCATCCCTATGACGGTCAAAAGCAGTGCCATGCGCCAGCCTCTTGGGATATAAGAAAGCCTCCAGAGGAAGTCCTCCGAAGGCTTTGTGGGTCTGGCTGGATTTGAACCAGCGACCTCTCGCGTGTGAGGCGAGCGCTCTAAACCCCTGAGCTACAGACCCGGCTGTGCATCGCAGGAGGCCAATCTAGCGGCGACGACAGCGCTGCGCAAGCCGGGTCTGTGAGCATGGCGTGGATAGGATCACGCCTCAGCGATCGGGGCGTAAACGCTGTGCAGAAGCGACTGAAGCTTGGTCCGACCCCGATTGATGCGGCTCTTGACGGTGCCCATCGGGAGTCCGGTGATTTCGGCGATCTCCTCATAGGCGAGCTGCTGGACATCGCGCAGGACGACGACCTCGCGGAACTCTTCGGGGATCTGCTTGAGCGCCTCCTGAACGTGGCGCACCTGCATGGTGCCTTCGGCGTGGACGTCCGGCGAGAACTGCTCGTCGGGAATCTCGACCTCGTACTCCTCGTCATCGCGGTTCACGCTCTGCAGGGAGTACATCCGGCGGCGCTTGCGCTTGCGGTACTCGCTTCGAGCGAGGTTACCAGCAATGGTGTAGAGCCACGTCGAGAATCGGGCGATCCGCCTGTAGGAGTGCCGGTTCCGGTACACACGGAGGAAGGTTTCCTGAAGCAGGTCCTCGCACTCTCGCGTGTCGCTCACGAAGCGGTAGAGGTAGTGCCCTAGCGGATCGCGGTACCGGCTGACGAGGAGGTCGAAGGCTTCGATAGTCCCCTGCTGGAATTGCTCCATCAGGTCCTCGTCGCCCATCTGGATCAGGAGGGGCAGGTGCTTGCGATGGGGAGCTGTCGTCTGAAGACCACGACGGACGACGGTGCGTGTTTTCAGGGTGGCCATGTCGAGAGATGAGAAGAGAGGGGAGAGAGATGGGGCCGCCGGCAGTGCCGTGCGGGTTAACGCGAGTTTCCAACAACCGTGCCTGCGCGCCGACGAGCGGACTGGATTGCACGGACTGCCAGCAGCAGAACGAGTCTCGGATCGCGGCTCGAACCGCCCTTGAGCTCAAAATCTGCGGCCAGCAAGGCTTGCGGCGCCGCGCGGACCGCGCGAGGACCAAGCCGCTTGACTGCAGACCGGTAGTCGTTCATCTGAAACGATCTTGCGCCAATCTGTCGCGCGATCTCCTGGTCTGGCAGGCCGCGCGCCTGTTTGGCAGCCGTCTGCCGGACTCGCTGGAAGAACCAAGCTAGCAGCGAAACCAGACGCAGTGCCTCACCCTGGCGGCTGGTGGCCCGGGACAGTAGCCCTTCGACGATCTGAGTTGACTTCATTACATCACCCGCCACGATGGATCGCTGCAGTTCGAAGACGTTCTCGTCCCTCGTGTGCCCTCCAGCAGCATGGACGTCGCCTTCGGCAATGGTCCGTCGCTCGCCAACATATGCCTTGAGCTTGTCGAGCTCAGCGACGGCCTGGCGCAGGTCGGTCCCGACCTCCTGAACGAGCACCTGCGCCGCGCTGGGCTCAAGCGTGAAGCCATCTTTCTTGGCGCGACGAACGAGCCAGGTCCCGAGATCTCGGTCCCGCAACTGCTTGAACTCCAGCGCAACCGCGTGCTGCTTGAGTGCACGGTACGGGTGTGTGGTCAGATTGGGCTTGCCCTGACACAGGAGGAGAACGACCGCAGTGGGATTGGGGGCCGAAGCGTAGGCGGTGAACTCGCGGTTGTCGGCGAGATTCTCGAATGAGCGGACCACGACAACGCGCCGCTCAGCCATCATCGGATAGCCAGCGCAGGTCGCAAGAACGTTGCGCACGTCGGCCTCGGGGCCGAAGAACACGTCCAGGTTGAAGTCGCGCTCGTGCGGCTGGAGCGCGGTCTCGACCAGCTGCTTCTGGAGCTCGTCCATCTGCAGCGTCTCATCCCCATAGAAGAAGTACAGCGGTGAGAAATCACGCTGCTCGAATGAGCGCGATAACTCGGCGAACGACAGCTCCTTCTTGGACATGGGTGGCCGGGGATTGCGCGAGGGAAGCCGTTACCTATGATATACGGACCAGCGATAAGCCTTGCCACCGTGCGATCCCCCGTAATGCTTCAGGGGGAATCCCGCAAAAGGAACGACTAAGCGTCAGCGAAGAGACGTCCATGCCTGAGATTGTCAGACAAGGCCATCAGCACTGTGGCGTCGCGACGTACAATGGCCAGCGCTAACTCACGTGCCGTCGGGCGATACTCATCGATGGTGAGCGTTCGCGACCAGCCGGCGTTGTCGAGCGAGGTGAATGCATCGATCACCCTACTCCGCGCAACCCGCACGCTATCGATCAGCTCCGATAGCGACGCATCATTGATGTCCAGTTCCCTGTCCAGATCCGCCGCGGACACGCTTTCGTTTCGGAGAGCGGGAAGGTGGACGTTAGCGTCCAGGTGTGCCATCTCGGACAACGCACCGAGGACCGACCCTGATTCGGGAAGTTCGACGGTGAGCATGCCGGGAGGGAGCGACGACAACAGCGGGTTGAGCGCGTCGAGTTCGATCAGCAGGTAGGCCAACTGGTCGAGCAGACCCTCGCGCGTGCTGAGGCCCTGCCGGTCGTTCGTCATCTCAAACCTCAGCCGCCGGCTCGTGCTCCTTTGCCTCGCGATGTGCTTCCTCGACGGCGAAGTCCAGCCGATTGCGCACCGTGTGGATGTTGTTTTCCTCGCGGAAGTCCCAGTGCTGGCCGAACTGCGGGTTGCGGTACTCAGCTAGATAGGCGAGGCGATCCGCCAGGTGCTCCTTTGGCATCAGCAGGCGATCCATCCCGAACTTGGCCTCCTCGCGATCCTGGAAGGTCAGGTCGTACTCCTTCGACATCACGATGGCCTCTTCCGGGCACACCTCCTCGCAGAACCCGCAGTAGATGCAGCGGAGCATGTTGATCTCGAACCATTCAGGCTCGCGCTCCTTGATGTCGTCGAACACTTCATGCGCCTGCATCGAGATCGCCAGCGGCGGGCCCGCTCGTGCGCACAGGCCGCAGGCCACGCAGCGGGGTCGACCGCCCTCCTCTACCAAAACGGGTCTGCCGCGATAGGAGTCCGGCGGGTACCACTGCTCCTCCGGGTACTCGAACGTGTACCGCTCATCACCCATTTTCCCGAACGAAAAACGCAGTCCCTTGAGCACTTCCGGGAGGTAGAGCCGCTCCCAGAAGTTCATCGAGCGCTCGTTCGGCGTCGCGTTGTTTACGGGAGTTCCGGCCATGGCTCGGGTCGAGTGATGGATTCGCTGACGAGGGATTAAAGATACGTGGCCCCCGGTGCGGTCAACGCGACCGCAACGCCCGTGATTCTGGGAGAATCGGGAAATCAGAACTCAGGAAAACATCCTCCACAGCAGAACGACGAGCGCGAACATGGCGATGCCGGCACCGAACCATTGCATCGGCGCGACCCGTTGGCGAAAGCCCAGAGCGTGGAGAAACATCCCCGCCGCCACCGCCACGTAGAGGGCCGCGACCGCCACGTCGCCCATCACCGCATAGATGACTGCGATCATCAGAAACGCGGCAGGGAGAATCCAACTCAGGCTGGATATCATGGGACGTGCGGCTGGATATCGCGCATGGTAGAGAATCCCGGCGGGGATGTCTACTTCTGCTTGAATGACAGGGTGATAGGTACACCCTCGAAGCCGAAAGCCTTCCGAATCTGATTCTCGAGATAGCGCCTGTAGGACTCCTTGACGCCTTTGGGGAAGTTGGTGAAGAAGGCGAAGACGGGCGGTGCGGCGCGCACCTGCGTGGCGTAGTTGATCTTCACCTGGCGCCCGCTCGCCGAGGGCGGATGGTGCGCGGCGATCGCGCGCTTGACCACCTCGTTCAGTTCGGCGGTCGGCACGCGCTTCGACCGCTCGTCGTAGACGCGCAGCGCGACGTCCAGGACGCGTGAAACGCGCTGACCCGTAAGGGCGCTGATGAACACCAGGGGCACGTAGTCCAACATCCCGAGGCGCTCATGGATGGCGCGCTCGACGTCCCTGGCCGTATTGGTCTCCTTCTCAACCAGGTCCCACTTGTTGACGGCGATCACCAGACCTTTCCGCAGGGCCTCGGCCTGGCTGATGATGCGCGCGTCCTGCGACTCCAACCCCGAGGGTCCGTCGAGGAGGACTACCGCCACATCGCACGTGCGGAGTGCCCGCTCGGTGCGCAGGGTGGAGTAAAACTCTACGTTCTCGCGCACTTTGGCTTTCCGACGCAGCCCGGCCGTGTCGACGAGCACCACGTCACGATCCCGGTAGTGCAACCGCGCGTCGATGGCGTCCCGCGTGGTTCCGCTAATTTCGGTGACGATGCTCCTCTCCTCGCCGAGCAGCTTGTTGGTGAGGGAGGACTTCCCGACGTTCGGCCTGCCGATGAAAGCGATCCGCGGCGCGTCGTCCTCTGCCTCGTCGTCCTCGGGGGGAAGCGCGTCCACGACCGCGTCCATGAAGTCCCCCGTGCCAGAGCCATTGACCGCGCTGACCGAGAAGACCTCCCCAAGCCCGAGGCTGTAGAACTCGCCCGCAGCCAGGCGGCGCTCGGCGTTGTCGGCTTTGTTGGCGGCAATGATGACCGGCTTCTCGGTGCGGCGGAGAATGTCCGCCATCTGCTCATCGAGATCCGTGATGCCGGTCAGCACGTCGGCGACGAAGACGATGACATCCGCCTCGTCGATGGCGATGCGGACCTGCTCCCGAATGGCGGCCTCGAAGCGGTCGGTCGAGTGCGTCACGTAGCCGCCTGTGTCGACGACGTCGAACGTGCGCCCCTGCCATTCCGAGTCGCCGTACAGCCGATCCCGCGTCACGCCCGGCTCGTCGTGGACGATGGCTACCCGCTCCTCCGTCATCCTGTTGAACAGCGTGCTTTTGCCCACGTTGGGGCGGCCTACGATCGCAACGAGGGGCATCGGGGAAGCATCTGGGAGTGAGAGGTCTGCGGCATGATTGCGGGCGTCGGAAACTACTTCGAATCCCCCGTCCGACTATTCGCGCGACATCCCTTCTCACATACGCTCCTTGCGCTCCAGATAGAGCGACCGGAAAAGCATGTACGACGTCTTGGCCGTCTGCTCGGTGAACCAGTAGTTGACGCCTGCCCCGACCGCCGCGCCCGCGATAGGGATGAGCTGGCCCAGCTTCCTCGCGGCGAGATTCTTGGCAAGCTCCCGGGGGACGTGTCGGTTCTGCTCGCGGAAGGTGTCCGACGAGCGCCGTCCCCGATAGTCGGTGTCGTGGGCGAAGGCAGCCGCGGCTACGCTGAGCTCGCGGAGCGCCGCGTGTTTGGCCTCCTGACTTTCCGACGCGGCCGCGTTGTAGATGGTGACCACCAGCGGCCTGAACTCGGGCTCGCGCAGGGGGAAGCCGTACGAGCCAGCGATTTGCTGGATCAGCCTGAAGTTGATGGTGAACAGAAGGGGGATGTCCGCGGCGATGAAGAGCGGCCCACCGAGGCTCGTCCCTCCCCCTTCAATTGCAGCCAGGATGGAGTTCTGCCCAACGAAGCCACGCGCCAGCGGATCGAGCTCCTCGAGCGGTCGATCCCGCAGCTCGCTGAGCGCGGTCACCTGCAGGCCCCTCGCCCGCGCCTTTTCCAGCACGTCCTCGTCCTCGAAGGTCCACGCCGAGGCATCGTTCAGATAACCAAGGGCGTCTCCGATGGCGTCCGACAGCTTGTCGACCACATCGTGGGGCACCATGCGCTCGACCACCCAGTCCACCGGCTGCATCACCAGGTTAGCCGCCTGTCTGGCCA
>JBJHBB010000075.1:0-4314 GCA_050485265.1 Rhodothermales bacterium
GTGCAGGACATCCCCACCATCGACGACGAGCGTCTGACCCGTCACGAAGGCGCTCATCGACGAAGCGAGGAAGACGACCGGACCAACGAGGTCGCTCGGCCGCTGTTCGGTACCAAGCGCGCGGGTGCGCGCAGCCGCGGCACGTCGCGACCCGGCCTCCTCCCCATCTTGCTCAGTCGCAGTGCTCCCGGGAGCCAGGCAGTTGACACGGATGGCCGCTGGGCCGAATTCGCGTGCCAAGGCACGTGTCATCCCGATAACTCCGGCCTTCGATGCAACGTAATGCGACCTCGTCGTCGAGCCCTTCAAGGCCGTCGAAGATGCGACATTGATGATGGCCCCTCCTGTCTGTGGGAAGTGGGGGCGAGCAGTACGGCACACCATCCATGTGCCCCTGAGGTTGACATCCATCATCTTCTGATATTCCTCAATGGATGTGTCGACGATGCTGCTCCGGGTCATCGGCACTCGAGCGAACATAGCAGCGTTGTTCACTACGACATCAAGACCTCCGAGCTCAGCCGCCACCTCATTCACAACCCCCTCTGTAGCACGAGGGTCTGACAGGTCTGCCTGCCGGTACGTCCTGCCCTCATGGCCATCATCGCCGTCCCGAGGGGGGTCGAGGTCGATGACCCCGACTCTGGCACCAAGAGCGGAAAACGCCTCCACATATGCTCGCCCGATGCCATTCACTCCCCCGGTGATTAGTATGCGGCGGCCGGAGAGTTCCGGTCGCAAAGCCTCCGTCAGCCCGGCCATATTGAGTGCTCCTCGTAGAGTCTGCATCGGTAAGGCTTGGGGGGACCGAGCACACCCGGACCCCCCAAGCGCTGGTCACTCCGCAGTCTCGCGGATGAGGTCCTGGAACGCCTGGGGAGAGTCAAGAACCGCGGCGATGGCCGCTTCGGATTCCTCGGCGTTGAGGTAGGCGATCCGCTGATCCTGCGCCTCAGCGTCAGCCTGGACCTCGTCTGAGGTCAAGACAGCCTCGAAGCGGGTCCGCATCTCCGCGAGGATGTCCGGGTCGAGGTCCGGCGTACCCGAAACCATCCGGCCCGACTCGAAGAGAGCTACAAGGGCTTCGCTTAGGACCCGCTCTTCGTCAGTCAGATCCTGCTCTAGGAGCACATCAGTGTCGTCCGGAACACGCTCGTCGCCCTGACCAGAAAAGAGTACGGCCGCCATCAAATCGCCGTCATTGATGCCCGGCAACGCGGAGTCCAGCGATCCCACAAACGCGTCGATGTCGCCGCGGACGACCGCCAGCCGGGCTTCGTCGCCGCTTTCGAACCCGCTAATGATCTCGATGTTAAAGCCGAAGGCGTTAATCAGGAAGTGCGGGCCGATGAAGTCTGCACTTCCTGGCCCGGTCGAGCCGAAGCGGAACGGTTCTCCGTCGTCGTTGGACAAATCCTCCCAGCTAGTCAGACGACCGTCAGGGGAGGTAGCGACGACACCCGGCTCGCCGGTCACCCGACCGAGCCAGGAGAACTCACGAAGATCGAAATCGTGACCATCCGCCCCCGCGATTTGGGATGCCAGAACACCTGCCATGTTGTGAATCTGCAGGCGAGTCGGGTCGCCAGCTCGGGCGAATGTCACGTTGCTCGCTAGCAGGGATCCCGCGCCCGGCTCGTTCACAGGGTTGATTCGGGTCCCGAAAGCGTCCGCAAGATGGGGAGCCAACATGCGGACGGTGGCGTCATATCCCCCTCCCGCATCGAAAGGCACAACAAAGGAAATTGTCTCATCGATCACCGGCTCTACGTCGCCATCGGTCGCTGGCGCATTAGCCTCGCCGTCCGAGTCGCCGAGATCGTCTAGAGCGGTCTGGCGTTCCGTCTCTCCGCCACAAGCAGCCAGCAGCAAAGCTGCGGCGGCAACGGGGACCGTGAATCGGGTCCATGCAAGTACTCGCTTCATGGTGCTCTCCTTCTCGGGGTTGGGGCCGTTCGGTCTCGCGATACATTGCGCAACCGCTATGCAGGGACGCCGTCACCCGGCAGCTCAACGCTCGCGAGGTACTCCTCTACGGCTGCAACGTCTGTGACGACTGCGTACTTCAAATTGAGATCGAAGAGTGAGATCTGGCCTGACAGCTCACACTTGTCGAACGTCGCCTCCTGTGGAATAACGACTGAGAACCCCGCGGAGAACAGATCTACAGCGGTGGCGCGGACACAGCCGCTTCGGGACTGGCCCGAGATGACCACTGTGTCGATGCGGGCTTGCGTCAGAAGCGAGATCAGTGGCGTCCCATAAGCGACGCTCGCCTTATGCTTCTCGATCACGATTTCAGTAGGAAGGGGTCCCAAACCATCTTGGAACTCCAGACCCCACGCATCGTCTTCGGGGGGCCGCAACCGCCGTGTCACAAAGGGGGTGCCTCCGACCGAAGCTAGAGTGGCATGGATGACCGGGACATCGCGGCCCCGGTGGGCGGCCAGTAGCCGTTGAGCCGGCCCGAGTGCCTCCCATGCGGCATTACCCGCGCTACTCGGGAAATCGTCCCAGACCTCAGGGATTGCACGCCCACGGCCCCCGAACGCCTTCCTATAGAAGTCGACTTGAAGCAGGCACGGCGCGGTCCCGACGTCACGCAGCGGCGGGAACCTCGTGGCCAGATGCCGCTCGGCAGGGCCGATGGCGGCTTCCCATGCCGGATACTTCAACTCCGGGAACTCGTATCGCTCGTTGGCCGCCGAACTCCTGCGCGGCTCGGTCACTGACGCCATCATGATGCACCCGCAATCTGCCAACTTTGCACGCTCGTGTAACTCAGGATTTCATCAAGAGCATCCTCTTGACCGAGACCGCTCATCTTGACCCCACCAAACGGCAGCCCTTGCGGCTTTCCTCCGCCGGCGTTAATGATCAAATTTCCGACCTCAAGCCTGTGTCCGATTCGGAAGGCTTCCGCGGCGTCCGCCGCAAGCACGCTGCCCGACAGGCCATACGGCGAGGCGTTGACATCAGCAACCATCTGATCTTCGTCTCGCCAGCGGTGAGCGGACATGACGGGGCCGAATATCTCCTCGCTCGCAATCCGGTGGTTGAGTGGCGGGTCAACCACGACGCATGGATTCACGAACATCCCCGTACCTGGCCCCGGTCCGCGTGGGGGGATCTTCCGGACGTCTAGGCCGTCCGATTCCGCCTCGCTGATGAGACCTTCTACCTTCTGGAACTGAGCTGCGAATGCGATAGGACCAAAGCTCACCTCCTCGTCCAGAGGGTTACCGCTGACGAGCTCCGCACAGAGCTCATGTAACGCCACGAGAACTGACTCAAAACGTTCCTCGTGAATGAAGAGTCGCGACTTCGCCTGGCAGGATTGCCCCATAGTCTTCGTGAGGTTCATGCCTCGAACGATGTGGCGAGCGGCCTCAGAGGGTTCGACGTCATGGTTGACGACCAGTGGATTCTTTCCGCCCAATTCTAAGGTGACATGCTTGATCAACGGCGCACAGGAGGCTAGGACCCGAGCGCCACTCGTCGGGCTTCCAATGAGGGCGACGCGTGGTACGCCGGGATGCTCGCTGATGGCGCTGCCAACCTGCTGTCCAGGGCCCGGAATTACGGAGAGGGTCCCCGGCGGCAAGAGGTCTTCGACCAAAGCTGCAAAACCCAGGGCAGAAAGTGGCACGGTGTCCGCAGGCTTAAGGATTAGCGCGTTACCCGCGGCGAGGGGTGCAGCGGCCTTTCCTGCTGCGAACTTGAGGGGGTGGTTATAGGCCAGAATGCGACCGACAACTCCGTAGGGCTTGCGCACTGTGCCGGCGAGGCGACCCGAGGCCGGCTGAAGCACCACTCCCTTGAGTTCATGGACCAGTCCAGCTGTGTATTCCAAGGCCTGAGCGGCGCTCTCAACATCAGCCAGCATAGAACTAATCGGCAAACCGCTCTGAAGCGTATCCAGGTAGGCCAAAGCGTGACGGTGAAGGCGGATGCGACGGGCGGCTTCTCGCAGGACGTCGCCACGCTCACGGGGCGATGTACTCGACCAGGCACGTCCGTTGTCGCCGAACTTTTCTACGGCGGCGGCAACATCGTTCGCTGCTCCCTGGTAAATCCGAGCGACGGTGGCGCCGCTGTAAGGATTTGTAAGGTGCGCAATTTCGCGGCCACTAGTCGTGCCCCAAGACCCTCCGATGAAGGGTCTGACGGGCTGTGGAACATTGAGATCCGTCAAGGCATCGTCGATACTTGAAGGCAACATCGGGCTTCCTTCTACGGGGTCGAGCCGGAACGAGAGCGACTGATCGTCAGTTCATCGACGTCGGAAGTCGACGGGGCCTATTGATATCTGGG
>JBJHBB010000075.1:4324-7906 GCA_050485265.1 Rhodothermales bacterium
TATCTGGGTCGCGCCTAGAGAAGTATTCGCGGAGGAGAGGCCAGAGGATTATGACTGTTCCGCCGATGAGGATGCCGAGTGTGACCGGACGAATAAGAAACTGCCAACCGAAAAGCCGAAATGACAGAAGAAGGTGCCGCTCCAAGAGCGTGCCGAGGACGAAACCGATGACCAGAGTGGCACGCGAGTACCCAAGTTCCTTCATCGCGAATCCGACTAGTCCGAAGACGAATGCAGTGAGGATGTCTCCGATGTTTCCGGTGGCAGCGAAGGAGCCAAATACCGAGATAATGAGCACGTGAGGCGCGAAGGCAGAGGGCCGCACCATGGTGAGTCGAGTCATCACTGCCGCTAATGGTAACGCCATGAAAGAACCGACAATGGCGGCAATTATCAAGCAGAAGATGATTAACCAAACAATAGGAAGATTCTCAGACATCATCGATGCCCCGGGCTGGATACCCACCCCTAACATCGCGGCGAGAAAGATCGCCATCGACGCACTGCCCGGGATACCGAAGGCCAGCGTCGGAATCATGCCGGCGCCATCCTTCGAGTTCGTGGCCGCATCGGACGCGATGACCCCCTCGACGATGCCCGTTCCGAACTCCTTGCCCCTCTTGGAAGTACGCGCCGCCTGCGAGTAGGCGATGAATTGCGCAGCGTCTGCGCCTATCCCCGGAGCGAGGCCGACACCGACACCCACGGCGCTGCTCTGAAGCGTCGTACGCCAGTGAGTGAAAGCATCCCTGAAACCGTCAACGAGCTGCCGCATAGACATACTCGCCCCCGGGCTGTCAGAGATCGGCGCATCTGAACGGAGCAAGTGCATCATCTCCGCAATGGCGAAGAGGCCAATCATCACTGGAACGAGTTGGAGACCTTCCCACAGGTAGAGCTGGCCGAATGTGTATCGCTGAGTCCCGGTACTCAGCTCGAGCCCAACGAACGACAGCATCATGCCTGACAGCCCAGCGATGAGTGACTTGATCCGGTGCCCGTCGGACAACGTCGACATTAGGATTAGAGCCACCACGATCAGCGCCGCGAACTCCGGCGAACCGAGAGCCAAGACAATCGGGCGCACCACCGGGAGCAGGAGAGCCAGAAAGATTCCGCCAAGCACGCCTCCCACCGACGATGCCGTCAGTCCCGCCGCTATCGCCCTCGGCCCTTCGCCTCGTTGCGTCATGGGGTAGCCATCGAGCACTGTGGCTACCCCCGTCGGGGAACCCGGCACCCCGAAAAGAACTGATGTGACAGTGTTCGACGTTCCTGAGACGGCAGCGGCCCCGGTCAACATCGCGATGGCGGGTGCAGGCCCCAGAGTGAGGGCGAAAGGGAGGAGCATCACCAGCGCGAAAACCCCTCCGAGGCCGGGGATTACGCCGATTACGGTGGTGACTGCAACGCCTACCAATAGCCACACCAGAAGCATCGGGGTGAGAAGCAGAAATCCTTCGAGCATCGCTTCCACGCCTTAGCCGATCTGCTGTGATAGCGGGGCGAAGTACCCGTGGAATGTTCGAAGGTTTAGCGTGTTCGCTGTCACCCACAGGAGCCCCACCACGAGGGTGGCCCCTAATACTGCTTGCCACCAACGCATCCGGCCGAACCGGCGAGTGAACGCCACCCCGTAGACCCATCCCCCTACGTACAACCCCAAAAGCAGGATGATTGCGAAGAAGATTCCGACGTGCGCGAGTGTGCGGGGAATCGTTCTTAGGGCACCGCTCGTTTCATCCTCTGACATCCGCGACGTTGTGCCTGCAGCCCGACCCACTGGAGTGGGACGCTCGGCAGCCCGGCCACCAAGCGGCACCCCCGGGGGGGCGGTGACCTGTACCCGTTCGCGGGGTGCCGCGGCCGCCCTACGAGCCTCCATGACCACGCTAATAGCCGCCAAGATCACGAGGGGAACTCCCACAAGGAGAGGAAGTCGCCGAGCCTCAGACCCGAACGACAGTGCGATGGTGACAGTCCATACGGACAGCGCCAGGAGAAGGATCGCCGCGAGGGTGTTCCGACCGAAGCACGCCTGTACCCAACGCGGCCGATGCACACGTCCCTCCCACCGCGCGACCCGTAGCCACGCTCCGTTGAAGACCCTTGCGAGCTCCCACTCACGAATAGGTCCGATGGTCGTACCATAAACCCGTTCGGCGTCAGCTGTCAACCACTTCCGTGAGTCCCGCTGCTCGCATGCAACCGGTGCAGGATCGCGCCGGTAGTGGTGGGCTCACAGGTCCCTCGCGCGCCGATACCCCGAATCGTGTGGCACACCGGCTCGGGGCGGTTCGCTACACCTCGTGCTGCAGAAGGGAAGCCTTGCAGTGGGGCTCAAAGTGGGTGCCGTCGGTGGCTGTCCGTCAAGACCGAAGCGGACTGTGCGCACCCCCTGCAGTTGCCCCACACGTCTGTGACCCACAACGCGGGCGTGGTCAAGTGGGGCCACGGACGTGGCACACGGCGCCGGACTGCTCGCAGAAGAGTCGAGCATGCAAGTTCACCGCGCAGCGACACCAAAGTGCCGGGCCGACGGTTCGGCACTTGCGAGGTGGACGTTCAATCGCCGCCACGGATCGACGTGAAGGCACGTCGAAGGCGTCGCTTCCGGTGGGCCCCTAGATGAGAAGTGAGGTGGTCGATGATCGCGGTTCGCGCCGCGACGAGGTCTCGCGCCTCGAGCGCATCGACGAGGTTCACGTGCTCCGTGAGGCTCCGAGCGTGGCGCGTGTCCTCTGCTTCCGCGCCGCGCTCTCGGAGTTCGAACATCGAGAGCGGACCCCGGAACGACTCGGCGACGAGTGCAAGCGCCGGGTTGTGTGTCGCTTCGCCGAGTCGGGCGTGGAATGACTCCGAATGCGCCCGGGTGTAGGCGCCCGCGGCGAGCGCCTCCGCTCCCCTATCGCACAATGCTCGAAGGGCTGCGACGTCTTCCGCCGTCCCCCGTTCGCAAACCAATGTCACGATACCGAGCTCCAGCACCAACCGAGTCTCCGCGACATCCTCGGGGTCGGCCGTCGTCATCATCACCAGGTTCTGCACGCTTTGACCGACCACCGAACTAGACGGAACGGTCACGAAGGCCCCTCCGGCCGCGCCGACCCGGATGTCCACCAGACCGAGGACCTCGAGCACTCGTAGCGCATCGCGGACCGAGACCCGGCTGACGTTGAACTGCTCCGCTAGCTCACGTTCGGGGGGCAGGCGGTCCCCGGGCGAGAGTTCACCTGAGGCGATGAGGGAGCGGATCTGTTCGACGATCGCTGAGGAGACCCGACGGCCCACCACCGGGGCGAACAGCTCGGAATCGATGCGCTCCGGCCGGGGTCGCGGCGGGGTTTCCACAGTCAACTCCAGCTTATGGGTACATGGTCTCATACTTGCTGGCCACCTTCAGGGCGGCGGCGGTGCGCTGAAGGTGCTGTCCCATGAGCCTACGCAGAGCGGGGAGATCCTGACGCTCAATCGCGTCCACCATGCGTCGGTGCTCCTCGAGTCCACGAAGTCCGTGGGTGGGCGAGCCCTCTCTCGCCCGCAACAATGTGAGCAACACGGCGTTTTGGAACGAGTCGAACA
>JBJHBB010000076.1:0-3235 GCA_050485265.1 Rhodothermales bacterium
CCTGTGTAGCGACGCCTCCAGTGGCCGTGGTGATGTGATAACCGGTCTCGCCGGTTCCCACCAGAGAGAAGTCATCGAGTGCGAGAACCTCGTCAAGCGCCGGGTCGGGATCGGACGTGGCAGTGATCGGACCGAACTCCAGGTCTGAGTCGCCCTCGTTCCCGATCGAGAAGCCCTGAGTCGAAGACTGACCCTGAGCTACCGTGAAGTTCAACCCCTCAGCAGGATCAAGGACCGCCACCGGTGGCAGGGTGATCAGACCCTCCGGCACTGCAAGGATGAAGCGGTTGTTGCCGGAATCACGATGTACGGCCACGACCGCGCCGGTGGTGCGATCGATTTCCTCCATACTGCCGTTACGCGTCACGAGAAGGTTGCCGGTCGGCAGCTCATGGACGCCCATCGGCGTGGTGACCGGGTCAAAGTGATTTACGAGCGTCCCGGTCGGCGAGAACTCATAGATCCCGCGCTGGGCAACCAGGCTCGTCACGACGGCGATGATGTTGCCGTTTGCGGCCTCAATCATCTGACCCGGCGTGATGCTTCCCCCGAAGTCGTCGTAGAAAACGTCCAGGAAGGTGCCGTCGAGCCCGAAACGAAGAATGTCGTTCGAGCCGCCGCTTATCACCAGGATGTCATTCTCACGAATGACAAAGTCCTGCGGGTTGCTCATTCCGCCCGCATCTGGGGGTACCAGATAGCCGTCGAAATCACCCTCGTCATCGAACAGGGCGATCGAGTTGGCGTGGTCGAGCGTATGAACGGCTACAGCAAGGTGCTGACCGTTGGGTGTCAGGTGGATACCTCGAATCGTTCCGCCGGGGGCTGCGAACTCGCCGACATAGTTGCCCATGCCGTCGAACTCCTGGATTCGAGCAGCGGTACCGACCTGGCCGGTAGCCATGAAGTAACCCGTGCCATCAAAATTGAGAGACAGGCCCCAGGGCAAGGCAGTGAAGACATCGCCGTACGGGCCGAAGCCTTCGTACACCACGCTACCGAAGTGGAAATCGGCGATTGTCAGATTACGCTGCGCGACGAGCCCGTCAGGAATGAGCAGTAGCTGCTCCTGGTCCTCGAGAATCACCATCCGCAGGGCTACAGCGTCGGTGGCCGCATTGCCCTCGATGCAGAGTTCCCCTTCGTAGACGCCTGGCGCGAGACCTGACGGATCGAAGGTGACCGTCACGTCACTGGTCATACCCTCGGCAGTCGTACCGCTGGTGGGGCTAGCCGAGGCCCAGGTAAGGTTTTCAGCTACGCAGTCGCCCGCGCTCTCAACGATGTTCCACCCAAAATCTGGGCCCGTTAGGTTGCGAATATTGAACGACTGCACCGGGTCTCCCGCGCGCAGGTCGGGGCTTCCATCTGCGAGGAAGCCGGCGATCAGCGAAGTGGTGGAAGGGGTGAACGCCGGCGAGGCGGTGCCACTGCCATACATACGGAAGGCCATGCCCTGCGCGCATGCGCCGTCGCCACCATCGACGCGGCGCTCCCACGTGTCCGCAGAGTTGGTGTAGGTATAGGACTGGCCAGTGTAGCAGGCTCCCTCCACGGTCACCGGTGGTGCCCAGGGTGTCCGGGCTGTCCCACCTTCCTCGGCAGTCGCCGCCCACTCGAAGTAGTACTCGCCCTCAGCCAGAAACGTGTTCACCGTTGACGTCTGGACCATAATCGGTCGAGTCGTTCCGGGGGCTCCTTCGGAGAAGCGATAGACGCCGCTCCACTCGGTGGACGTCATCCGGTTGGTGGTGAGATCACCGAAGACGATGGAACTGCCGGCGTCGTCGGGGTGCCCATCCCAAATTCGGATGTAAACGCCCGTCTGGGTCGACGTGAGGCTGGAGCCCGTGTCGTAGGCGTAGGTGTGGACCAGGTCCAGCTGCCACCCGCCAGACGGCACGTAGAAGGGCTGGGCCATCGTGAAGTTGCCGAGGCCGGTGTTGAAGCCGAGAGAGTTCATCCCGAGCGTGCTGCTCTGGAGAACGCTCCCATCACCAAGCGCGTCACCTTCGCCCATACAGTCGGTACAGGTGACGAGGGGACCTCCGCTGTATAGCAAGGCGGCACCTCCCCGATCGCCGGCTGCCTCGAGGCGGGCCGAAGTCACCGGCCCGCTGGGCAGGCTAGTGACCACCCGCTGCGGTTCACCGGTGGGTGCGTGCGTGATCTCCGCGCTGCCGTCGTCCGATATAAGGACGTTCTGGGCCTGAGCGACCGAGAACATCCCCATCAGAGCCACGGCGCACGCGACGGTCAGACACCATCGTAGTAGCGGTAAGGGTCTCATGAGAAACGTGATGTGTGTGAAGTGTCTTGTCTTGCGTATCGGGACTTGGTGGCCCTCTGAAGAGAGCGCTTTACGACCTCGTCCCAGTCGGACCACGACAGGCCGCCCGCGAAGGCATCACAGGCAGCCGGGTCAACGCACTCTTCATTTACCGAAAACCTCGCAAAGGTTCAACCCCATCTTCAGCGCAACCGGGCACTATCCGACAGCGCGCGAGGATTGGCCGCCCGAGTTGACACTTCGAATGACGCGCCATAAACCGCCCGGCCGCTTAGTTTGGCGCATCACGAACACGCACACCGCAGATGATCTCACCCACCACCCGTGTTATGGGGGCACTGCTCGTTGCCCTCCTAATTCACACAGCGGTCGTCCCGGCGAGTGCGCAGGAGCGCGCTCCGGACGCTCTCAACCTGCGGACGCTGTTCGCAGCCGCAGACTTTTTGCCCACTCCGTTTCGAGGCGGGGCGTGGGCAGAGGAGGGCCCCGTCATCCGGTACATCGAGCGGGATTCAGCGGGTGCATCCCACGTGGTCGAATACAACCTTGAATCGGGGGAGCGCTCGCGGATGATCGATGGCAGCACCCTGGCCCACCCGGATGCCGATCGCCTCATCCAGATCGAAGCCTACCAGTTCTCGGCCGATGGGCGGCGCGTGATGATCTACACGGACAGCGAACGCGTCTGGCGCCTGAACACTAAGGGCTTCTATTACGTCGTCGACGTGGAGACCGGTGAAGTCGCCAGCCTGTCCGATCGTGAGGCTGGCTTCCAGATGTTTGCCAAGTTCTCGCCCGATGGCCGCCACGTGGCGTTCGTGCGTGACCGCAACCTGTTCATGGTCGACCTCGACACCAGGGAGGAGACGCAGCTCACGCACGACGGCTCCGACGGCGGCATCATCAACGGCACCTTCGACTGGGTCTACGAGGAGGAGTTCGGGC
>JBJHBB010000076.1:3245-7828 GCA_050485265.1 Rhodothermales bacterium
GGAGTTTGGGCTCCGTGATGGATTTCAGTGGAGCCCGGACGGTCGGCACATCGCCTTCTTCCAGCTCGACGAGTCAGAGACACGCGAGTACACGATGGTTGACGTCCGTCCACTCTACCCGGCCGTTCACCAGTACCGATATCCGAAGGCCGGGGAAAAGAACTCGGAGATCCGCATCGGAGTGATCGAAGTCGACAATGGGGTCGTGGGCGGGACGCGATTCTTCAATACCAACACGTGGCGCACAGGCGATCCCGACACCGAGTACCTCTCACTAATGGGCTGGACGCCGCCGATCGAGGGCGCGCACCGCGTGTGGATGTTCAGAATGAACCGCGACCAGAACGATCTGGATCTGATTTATGGGGATCCACGAACGGGGGACACCGAGGTCATCCTCAACGAGACTGAGGACACGTTCATCGAGGTGGAAACCGGCTTCTCCGACCTCGACATGGGAACGGTCACCTACCTCGACGATGGCGAGCACTTCGTCTGGCGTTCCGATCGAACCGGCTTCAGTCACCTGTTCTTGTATCGAAATGACGGGAGTTTCGTCCGACAGCTCACGACTGGCGACTGGGACGTCACCGCTTTCCTCGGTATCGACGAGGAGAGAGGAGCCGTCTACGTAACCGGCACGCACGACGGACCGCTCGAACGTCACCTGTACCGGGTCGACTATGGAGCGGCCTCGTCCGCGAGCCCGACGAGGCTCACCTCATCGGCAGGCTGGCACATCGTCAATACGTCCCCGGACCTGCGCTACTTCATCGGGATGCATTCAGCCATCGATCAGCCGCCCGTCACCGCTCTCTATGACATCAGCGGAACCCGGATTACGTCACTCGAGGAGAATCGAGCTCTCGCACGCCGGCTGGCTGCACTCGGCTTGCCCACGGCAGAATGGATCACGGTCCCCGCAGCCGACGGCACGGACCTCAACGGGTACATCATCAAGCCGAGCGATTTCGACAACGCGGCGCAGTACCCGGTCCTGATCTACACCTACGGTGGTCCGGGGAGCCAGGTCGTGCGCAACGCGTGGCTGGGCAACCAGCACCTCTGGCACCACTGGCTCGCAGAGGAGCACGGCATCATCGTCGTTGCCGTGGACAATCGGGGGACGGGTGGCCGGGGTAAGGCTTTCAAGGCGCAGACCTACGGCCAGCTCGGCATACTCGAGGCCGAGGACAAGATCGCCGTAGCGCAGCATCTGGCGGAGCAACCATATGTCGACGGCGACCGCATCGGGATATGGGGATGGAGCTACGGCGGCTACCTGGCACTGCTGGCCATGCTCTACGAGGACGGGCCTGAAACCTTCTCCATGGGGGTCGCCATTGCGCCGGTCACGTCCTGGCGGTTCTACGACACCATCTATACCGAGCGCTACCTCTCTACGCCGCAGGCCAATCCGGACGGGTACGACCTCGGCAGTCCGCTCACCTACGCTGGTAACCTGCGCGACGACCAGCGGCTACTCATTGTCCACGGAGACAATGACGACAACGTGCACGTGCAGAACGCCATCGTGATGGCGGAGGCCCTGATCGCGGCCGACCGCCAGTTCGACTTTATGATCTACCCCGGTCGAGACCACGGCATATCGGGCGCGAACACGCGTTTCCACCTGTTCACCCTGATCTCGCGGTTCATCAGCGAGAATCTCTGACTCGACCGCCTCGAGGGATCAGCCTGCCGGCTGTTCCCCTTCCTCGATTTCCAGCAGCTGGACCTCGAAGATCAGCGTCTGTCCGGGGCCGATGGTGGGCGGCGCCTGGTCCCCGTAGCCTAGCTCAGGCGGAAGCACGATTTCGTAGCGACCGCCGGTTTGCATAAGCTGAAGCGCTTCGGAGAATCCCGGTACCACACCCTGGACCGGGAAGCGCGCCGGCTGGCCGCGCCGCTGTGAGGAGTCGAACACCTCCCCGTTCACCAACCGACCTTCGTAGTGGATGGTGACGACATCTTCTACTCCGGGGGACGGGCCGTCACCCTCCTCGATCACCCGGTATCGCAGGCCGCTCTCAGTGGTGGTTACGCCCTCCTGCTGCGCGTACTCCTGGAGGAACGCCTCACCTTCAGCGCGGCCCGCCGCTCCGGCCCGCTGGGTGACCTGGTCCTGGAAGGCGACCATCACCGAATCGATCTCGGACTGACTCATCTCAAGCGTGTCGCCGCGAAGGCCGGCTCGGAATCCACTGAGGATAGCGTCCTGGTTGAGGCGCGTATCCCGCGCTTCGAGGTCCTCGAGCTGATGATGGATGTTGAACCCGAGATCATGCCCAAGGATGTACGCGGCCTGGTCTTCCAGCGAGTCGCTCGGCGGGACGGCACGGCCGTCGCCATCGTTGCAGGCACTGAGTGATAGGGCGAGCAGTAGCGAGAGGGTGAGTGTCAGAGACTTCATGGGGATCGGAAGGACTGGGTGGCAGGCCCACAACGTGCCCGCCTTGCGCGAAGTATAAATGCGCAACGCCTAGCGAGAGCACGTGCGGGAGGCCTCTGCCGTTTCTTCGTTGCGACCAGAGGACAGTGCAGAACCTGCCCGCGTAGCTTCGAGCGACCTCCGCCACTCCCGAATCATGGCTCAGCGAACCCTCGTAACCTCTGCGCTACCCTACGCGAACGGCCCGCTACACGTGGGTCACCTTGCGGGGGCGTATCTGCCAGCGGACCTCTACTGTCGGTATTTGCGTCTCGCGGGACGCGACGTAGTCTACATCTGTGGCTCGGACGAACACGGCGTCCCGATTCTTCTGCGGGCGCGGGAGGAGGGAGTCGAGCCGTCGGAAATCGTTGATCGTTACCACGCTCAGATTCGCGATGCGTTCGAGCGATTCGGGATGAGCTTCGACTATTACGGCAGGACCTCGTCCGCCACGCATCACGACACGAGCCAGGCGTTCTTCCGGACCCTGAACGACGCCGGCAAGCTCACGGTCAAGACCGAGGAGCAACTCTACGACCCGGAAGCAGAACTCTTCCTAGCCGATCGGTTCGTCCGCGGAACGTGTCCCAAGTGCGGGTACGAGGACGCTTACGGCGACCAGTGCGAGAAATGCGGCACCTCGCTCTCGCCGCGCGAGCTCGTCAACCCCCGAAGTGCCCTCACCGGAGCAGAGCCGGAGCTTCGCGAGACCACGCACTGGTACCTACCGCTCGGCCAGATGCAACCCAGGCTCGAGGGGTGGCTGGCTACCCGCACGTCGTGGAAGGCGCACGTTCTCGGGCAGGTGCGGAGCTGGTTCACCGAGGGGCTTGGTGATCGCGCGGTGACGCGTGATCTGCCATGGGGCGTTCCGGTGCCTGTCGAGGGCGCCGACCGAAAAGTCCTTTACGTCTGGTTTGATGCCCCCATCGGCTACATCTCCGCCACCAAGCAGTGGGCATCGGAGGTGATGGGTGACGACGAGGCATGGCGTCGATACTGGCAGGACCCGGACTCCGCGCTCGTTCACTTCATTGGGAAGGACAACATCGTCTTCCACTGCCTCATCTTCCCTGCGATGTTGATGGCGCACAACGACGCCGTCGGAAGCAGCGCGCCTCAGTGGGTGCTCCCGGATAACGTTCCGGCCAACGAGTTCATGAACCTGGAGGGCCAGAAGCTGTCGACGAGCAGGGGATGGGCTGTGTGGGTGCACGAGGCACTGGACGCATTCCCGGCCGACATGCTCCGCTACTCGCTCGCCTCCACGCTCCCTGAACAGAAGGACGCGGACTTTTCCTGGAAGGACTTCCAGGCGCGAGTCAATTCTGAACTCGCCGACGTCCTGGGCAACTTCGTGAATCGCACGATGACCTTCGCGCATCGATTCACCGAGGGGAAGGTGCCGCCCCTGAGCAACGCGAGCGACACCGATCTGGACGTTCTGGCCCGAATGGCTGCTTTTCCAGAGCGAATCGCCAGGGCGTACGAGACATTTCGATTGCGGGAGGCCGTGCAGGAGACCATGGCCCTGGCCCGCCTCGGCAACAAGTACTTCAACGACACCGAGCCCTGGCACACGCGTTCGTCAAACCCGGAGGCAATGACGAATACGATTCACGTCTGCCTCCAGCTTTGCGCGTCCCTGTCGATCCTCATGGATCCGGTGCTCCCAACTACCGCGCAGAAGGTGCGGAGCATGCTCGCATTGCGCGGCGTGCGCCCGAGTGCTCCCCAGGGGGAGCCGGCAACGGTGGGATGGGAAGCTGCGGGCACCTCTCTCCTTCCAGAGGGCCAGCAGCTCAATGCACCCGAGATCCTTTTTGAGAAGATCGAGGACAGCGTCGTTCAGGCCCAGATAGACTTGCTGGAGCGGCGATCGTCGGGGGTCGAGGCTCAGTCCGGTCAACCTTTCGAGCCTATCAAGGACACGATCGAGTTTGACGATTTCGCTCGACTGGACCTGCGGATCGGAGAGGTGGTGGTTGCCGAGCCGCACCCTAATGCCGACCGGTTGCTTAGGCTCGAGATCGACATGGGGCTGGAGCGTCGGCAAGTGCTGGCGGGAATCGCGGCTCACTACACTCCCGATGATATGCTTGGTCGGAAGGTGGTGGTGGTTGCCAACCTCGCCCCAAGAAAAATGCGA
>JBJHBB010000077.1:0-2411 GCA_050485265.1 Rhodothermales bacterium
ACCCGGTCCTCCGCAAGCACACGCTGCACCGGGAGATCAAGTAACGAGTCGGCGACTTGCCGACCTAGCACAGCACTGAGATGGCGAAGAAAGTATCTAAGAACCAGCGCACGAACCGTGGCGCCGGCGCCGAGCAAAAGAACATGGCCAAGCTGATCGTCGCAGCCAAGAAGGCTAACGGTCAGTACGAGTTCCGTCAGAAGATGGTCGACGCCTCGACTGTCCAGGACGAACTCGCTTCGTTCCGGAACTAGGCGTTCGTGTAACTCCAAGACAGTTAATCGTCCCGACCACGTGTTCGGGCATGGAGGCTACTGCCCAAGCAGTAGCCTTGCTGTTTTTGAGGCCGGCCTGAACACCAAACTGAATCCCGCGATCGGGAGCAGTAGGAGCGCGAGTCCCCACGCGCCTGCAGCCACAATTCCGATCGCCGCAAGCAATCCTCCCACGGCCATAGATAGGGCCGATCGGCGAGCCGCCCCGTAGACGAGAACCTCCTCCGTCTCACTATCCGGCGCGGTCTTCAGTTTTCGTCTTAGCTGATCCTGACTGAATAGTGCCACAACCAGGGCTATTAGGTTCACTCCGGCAGCCACATAGAAGGTCTGGTCCCTCAAGTGCGGCCACACAGGGTTCGTCGCCGCCGCGGCGAGTATCGTGACTAGAGCAAATCCGCCGATTCCCACGAACGTGGTCGTCCACAACACACGGGCCGCTGTGTGGTCGGAGGGTTGGCTGGCGGAGGTCAGCGGGGTCACAATTCCGAAGATAGCTTGCAGGCGAGTGCCGGCTATAGGCGTGTATATTCGAGGCTGGTCGATACCAGTTTATACGGTAGGCCCCTCGGGGTGTGGCGCAGCCCGGTAGCGCGTCTGCTTTGGGAGCAGAAGGTCGTCGGTTCGAATCCGGCCACCCCGACAAGGCCGTCTCCTCGCGCCCGTAGCTCAGCTGGATAGAGCAGCGGTCTTCTAAACCGCCGGTCGCAGGTTCGAGTCCTGCCGGGCGCGCATGTTTGCCACTCGAGTTTTTCGTCACCGAGTCCACGGCATAGGTACGGACGAGTCGGAGAGGGTTATATAATGAGGAGTTGAGGATCTTCCCTTGCAGCTCGTCGAACCCATGCGAACTCAGCGGCCCGTTCTCGCCACCTGTCTTTCGGGGCTCCTGCTTCTCAGCCTTGCTTCTTGCACATCCGGCACCGAGGAACTCGGAGAGCGCCAGCGTCAGCAAATCTCACAGTCGGAGATAGAGGACCACGGGGTTGGTGTCGACCTCTACACCCTCGTTCAGCGTGTGCGCCCCACGTGGCTCGTGAAGAGCGGCCCTCACAGTATGTCTGGAGGAGACGACATCCGAGTGTACGTGAACGGAATGCGGTTCGAGGACCCGTCCGTGTTACGCTACTACCAGGGTACAGACGCCACGTCGCTGCGATTCCTGGACGCGGGACGAGCTACCGTTCGCTACGGCATTGGTCACAGCCACGGTGCCATTATCGTCGAGGTGCGCGGGGGTGGCTACGAGACCCCTTGACTCGCGCTGTTCAAGCGCGAACAGGCGGATAGCAAAACGTCCCCGCCCCATCGAGTGGAGCGGGGACGTCTGATTCTGCTGAATCGGCTAGTCAGCGAATGGGATCACGGTCACCTGGACTGATCCAGCATAAGTGCCGTTGCTGACCTGGATGGTGTAGGCGCCCGTTGCCGTGGTCGGCTGAATTACGAACTCGGTGAACTCCCCGCCCTGCAGCGACGGCAAACTGGCGCCGTTGGCCGTCCAGGCGTAGGTCCGATCGCTGTTGAATCCGCGGACGTAGAAGTACACGGTTCGCGATCCCGATGCCGGGCGCATCAGTTGAACACCCGGTGCCGATGAATCGTCGTCAATTGCCGCCCCTCCGGCCGTCACCGGTCCGACCACGGCCAGCGAGGTACCGGGGTCCCAGGTCAGGTTCTGCTCGCTGGCGTCGCATGCGGCCAGCAGCAGTGCCAACGGCACGATGAAGAGCAGCGAGTGGGTAAGAGTCTTCGCGGTCATGTTGCTCTCAGGTGAAGTTGATTGCGCCGTGGCGCGGCTAGTTGGCGTCCCACCAGACTCTGGTGCCCTGCGTGTCGTTGCCTACGCCTCCCATGTACGTATTGACGGCATCAAGCCAGCTACCGGCATTTAGGGCCTGCTCGTCATTGGGGAAGGGGAGTCGGACTGCGATGGGCAAGCCGAAGTCAACGATCGGACCACCCGCTGGCGGGCGGAGAAGACCGAAGTCTAGCCGGCGCCACTCGCTCCATCCCTGCACACCCTGCATGTAGAGCGCCACCCACTTCTCGCGCCCGAGGACGACGCGCCAGTTGCCGGCATTGTAGGGGACGTTTGCAATGTGTGCGTTGATCGCGTCCTGATCGGTCACGCCC
>JBJHBB010000077.1:2421-7816 GCA_050485265.1 Rhodothermales bacterium
CTTCCGCCTGGATGAACAGCACCTCGTCGTAGCGCATCAACACGCCCGGTGAGGTCGCCTGACGGACCACCGAACCAGGACGAGAGAAGTTGCCTACGCTGTACTGAGCTTGCGCGGGGCCATTGAGTTGGCCATAATCGAACCCCACGATGATGCCGTCGCGATCCGAGGGATCTGCGTAGACCTCCATGCGCGGATCCTCAGTTTCCTGCATATGATCGATCAGCGTGCTCGTAACTGCCCAGTCGTCGCGACCACCATCGTAGTTGTTAAAGATGGGATTACGGTAGGGTGGTGAGGCGCTGAATCGAACGGCGGCCTTGTCGTTGATGCTCGTGAAGGCCCCTGCGGCAAGAGCCTGCTGAATAGCCGTCTGCGAGGCCTGGGGCATGACATCGGCAATTCGGATGGCAACGCGCAGCTTGAGCGAGTTAGCGAACCTCTTCCACTTGGCCATATCGCCGCTGTAGATCAGGTCGGCAGCAGCAGGTGTCGGTCCGGGCGCGCTGGTGTCGATGAGATTGTTAGCGCGCGTGAGCATTTCGAGCAACCCCACATAAATCTCCTGCTGCGAGTCGTAAGAGGGCGCCGGATTCGCAGTCCCCAGAAGTGCATCCTCGAACGGCGCTGGGCCCCAGATGTCGGTGACGTGCTGGAACGCATACGCCTGCAGAATCAACGCTATCGCCTCCATGTTGGCCGGATGCCCATAGGCGGTGTAGGTGCCGGGGCTATCCTCATAGAGTCGCACGATTTCCTGCAGATTGTTCATTGCCACGTAGTAGGTGTTCCACATGGCATTCACCGACGTAGCCCGACCACTCGGGTAGCCGAAGCGGTCCTCATCGGTGTACTGGTTCTGGGTCCAGTACTGCGAGTAGATGTTTCCAAACCACCCGAGCGTGGAGACGTCGTAGTTGTTCGCAGCGATCTGGTGCTGCGCTCTGGTCAGGAGGTTGGTTGGAGTGACGGTCAGCGGCTCATTGGGGTTCTCGTTCATGTCCGTGAGGTCACAGGCGCCTAGAAACAGCAGGACGCCAGCGAGCCCCAGAGCCGCGATGCGAGTCGATTTCAGGTTCATGGCAATCGGAGATTTGGTTGGTCTGCGCGGGATCATCGAGCTAGAAGCCGATCTGGACGCTCAGACCGTAGGAGCGCTGCGGAGGAACCTGGCCGGCCTCGATTCCCTGCAGGTTCGTGGCGCTGAGCGCCTCCGCCGGGTCGAAGTGCGGGGTCTTCTTGTAGAGCGTGGAGAGATTCCGACCGATCGCTGTGACCGTCACACTCTGCAGCGGCGCAGTACCAAACCACTGCCGTGGCAGTACGTAGCTGACCGCCACCTCTTGCAGTTTCACGTGGGTCGCGTCGTAAATGTGGGCCTCGTGGAGGCCGAAGAGCCCTTTGAAGAAGGTCTCCGGATCCACACGTGCCGTCCAAGGCGTGCCATCCGCTGCGACCCCATGGGGTACCAGACCGACCTCGCGAATGTCGCCTGCCACGGTCTCCTCGACGAGACCGCTGTAGAGACCAAAGAGGTTCGTCACCGAGAAGATGTCACCGCCAATCTGGCCGCTCAACTGGAAGTTGGCCGACACCGGACCGTAGGCGAACGTCGATCCCAGGCCGAACGTGACGTCGGGAGCGTAATGGCCCACAACCTGCAATTCCGGGTCCATCATCGGAACGCCATTCGACCCGATTACGACGTTGCCATTGGAGTCCCGGAGGAACGCCCGGCCGAACATCGCGCCGTAGGCCTCCCCTACGCGGGCAACAACCTGGGGACCGAACGGCGGCGTGCCGATCACGTAGTTCTGCAGGTCGAGCTCTTCATTAAGCGAGACGACCGTGTTCTGATTCCGGGCCATGTTGAGGTTCAGGTCCCACCGCGCGTTCCCTATGATGACCGGGGTAGCATCGAGTGAGAGCGTAAAGCCCGTGTTATCGATCTGCCCCGTGTTCAGGACCAACTGCGAGTAACCGCTGGTGCGAGAAACCGCCACTGGCAGAATCTGGTCTCTCGAGCTCTCCCAGTAGTAGGTCAAGTCCAGCCCGAGACGGTCACGGAGGAAGTTCAGCTCAGCCCCTACTGCCAATTCGGTGGTCCTCTCCGGAAGCAACTCGGTGTTGTTTCGAGCTGCGGGGAGGGTCTGGACACCCGAGCCGTCGAATGGCGGCAGAACCGGGTACGAGAGAGAAGTCCGGTACGGATCGGTGTCGTTACCAGTGCGCGCCCAACCCGCACGCAGCTTGCCAAAGCTCAGGATGTCCTGATTCTGCAATGCCGCGAGGCTGGTGAACACGAAGCTCGCGGTGATCGACGGATACAGATACGAGTTGCTACCACTCGGCAGAGTCGATGACCAGTCGTTTCGAGCAGTGCCCGTCACATAGAGCATGTCCTGGTAGCCGACGGTGGTCTCCGCGAAGAGGCCTACGATCCCACGCTGCTCGAAGTAGTCGACGATTTCTGGCCTCGCAACCGAGTTCTCCAGGGTGAACAGGTTCGCTGCCACCAGGCCACCCTGGGTTCGTCCGGCATTCAGGTTGAAGCGGCGATAGGCGTAGTTCGTCCCCACAAAGCCCGAAAGGCTGATGTCTTCCGACATGTTGCGGTCGAACTGCAGGCGCGCACCGACACTGTTTTCCTGGACCTGGCGAATCTCCTCCAGATAGGCCGGCACTTCCTGGGAGAACGAGGCAAGGCGCTGTTCACGCCGATCGGTGTACTGGTCCGTCCGCACCTCGCCAACGATCCTCAGATCCGAGGTGAGGTCATATCCCATCGAGGCCGTCCCGAAGAAGCGACGAACATCGTCTTGCGGGGTGTTCTGGCGAACAACCCAGTACGGGTTGTTGAAGTAGATCAGCGGTGACAGCCCTCCGGCCCCAGGCCCCAGCTCAGCGTACGAGCGATTGCGCCAGTTCCACCCGCGCTGCGTACCGTCGGGACGGAAGATGTTGCCCATCGGTCCGTTGGGGCGCAGGTCCAGGTTGCGTTGGCCGAAGTGGTTGAACTGCTGGAAGACGTTGTTGCCGTCGTATCCCGTCCCGGGTCTCCCCTGGGTGTCCGTGGCCACGTAGTTCGCTACTGCGTTGACCCGCAGCCTGGGATGCAGGTTGACGCCCCCATTGAGAGCGAACTGATTCCGGGCCATATTCGCGTTCGGGTAGACATCGGTGACGTCGTGGCGCGTGTATGAGAGCCGGTAATTGTACGTCGGGCCCCCGTGGGTGAAGGCAACGTTGTGGTTCTGATTGATGCCGGTGCGGAAGAAGTCGTTGACGTTGTTCGGATAGGCGACCCACGGCGTGGCAACGCCCCGCATGCCATCGACATCGTCAAATGAGTACCATTGACGGACCATCCGGCCATCGAGGCGCGGTCCCCAGGACTCGTCCGTGGCATAGTCGGCGAAATACTGCTCTCCCGGACCAAGAATGAAGTCGCCGTCTGTGGTCAGCATGGGACGGAAGGAGCCGCCTCCGTACATGTTCTGATAGTTGGGCAGCCCGTAGACCGACGAGCCCATGAGGCTCGAGGTCACCTGGATGCCCATGCCTTGCTGGCGCCTTCCGCTCTTGGTGACGATCTGGATTACGCCGTTTGCAGCGCGTGATCCATACAGTGCTGCCGCCGTTGCTCCCTGGAGCACCGTCGCAGACTCGATGTCGTCCGGATTGATGAACGACGCAGCGTTGCCGTAGTCATAGCCGCCCACGCCACGCGTTTGCGCAGCGCTGGCCAATGGCGCGCGGGCCGTCCCTGCCCGCGTAATCGCGGCACTGACGTGGTTCGTGTTGTCCAGTACAACCCCGTCGATTACGATCAGTGGCTGGTTGTTGCCAGCCAGAGAACGGGCACCGCGAAGAACGATGCGCGTCGAGCCGCCCATGGAGTTCGACACATTGAATTGCGCGCCGGCGACCCGACCCTGCAGGGCGCTCATGAAGTTGCGCGGCGGCACGCGAGCCAGTTCGTCACCGGACACCTGCTGCACCGAGTAGCCAACGGATCGCTCGGCGCGCTCGATGCCGAGGGCCGTGACGATCACGCCCTCCAGTTCGATGCCGGCCTCAAGGGCAAAGTCGACCGTATGAGTGCCCCCTGCAGTCACGGTCACCGCCTGCTCCACCGCGGTGTATCCGATGAATGAGGCGCGCACCGTCTGGGTGCCAGCAGGTACGGCTGGAATCAGGAAGCGACCGCCCGCGTCGGTAGTGGTGCCGAGAGTCGTCCCGGCGATGACTACGTTGACTCCGACTAGCGGAATCTGATCTGTGGCGTCAATGACCGTTCCCAGGACGGTCCCTGTAGGTTGTGCGATTCCGTTCGCCGCTATCAAGAACAGCAGCAGAGGAAGACAAAGGAGCCTGCTTGGCATGGCCGCTCGCGGTGAAGTGGGATGGACCCGAGTCGATGACTCGGACGAAGGGGTATTCTGCGCCGAACGTAGGGCGAAAGCGAACGCACGCAACCAGGGCATTCATTTTTGCCTATTTATATGTGCTACCTATACTTATCGGAACGCTAAACCAAATCTCCGAGAGCGACCTGATCGTGCCAGCCTTATCTTGGCACGACTAATCGGTGACGTGGCCGAGTGGCTAGGCAGAGGCCTGCAAAGCCTCGTACGGCGGTTCGAATCCGCCCGTCACCTCCGCAGCCCGAGACCCCGGTCTCGGGCTGTTTGTGTTTGCGGGTTGTGATCTATTTCCGGGAGTCCTATCGTTGAGCGAATAGACCGACATGGTGCACTTGGCACCCGTGCCGTTAGGTTTCATGCTCACCCAACCGCGGACCTATGGACACCGCCGCTCCCGCTGTAACAATCAGCTCTCCGATCGTCGACCGCATGGCCGGTGACATGAGCTTCGTGGGCCTCTTTAGCATCATCTATGGGGCCCTTACCAGTCTATCCATCATCGGGGCCATCATAGGCGTGCCGATGATCATCGCGGGCCTGAGACTTCGCGAGGCCGCCGACAACTTCCGGGACTATCACCGCCAGGGGGATTCGCTGGCGCTGGATCGCGCGCTGGAGCGCCAGAAGACCTATTTCACGATCACGAAGTGGATCATCATCATCGCGCTGGCGCTGATGGTCCTCTCGTTCGTGATCGCGATCGGGACCATGATGACGACGTTCGCATCCCTCATGTAGGGGCGACCTGGAGCAGTCGCAGCTTAGAAGGGCGCCGGCCCCAGCTGCGGCTGCTCGTGGTCATCGTCGTAACCGCCGTCTCCCTCGATGGGCGCGTTGTACTCGTAGCCTGCCTCGCCACCGTAATAGGTGTCGAGGTTCTCGAAGCGGGCGTACCTATCGACGAACGCCAGTGAAACCTGCCCGGTCGGGCCGTTTCGCTGCTTGGCGATGATGATCTCCCCCACGCC
>JBJHBB010000078.1:0-7815 GCA_050485265.1 Rhodothermales bacterium
ACTGTTGGCTGGGGGGGGTGGTGGGGACATCAGCCACTTCCCTTCGTGGTAGCAGAAGGCGGGCCGCCTCGACCTCAGGGTGGCTGGCCCGCGAACTCTCCGCGGTGCCCTGGTTTCGGATAACGTTCCAGGTTTGCCGACGTGCCGAAGGCATGTCCCGGAGCGAAGCGGAGGGCAAGGGCGCGCAAGCGCCCGGAGCGGCAAACCGTTGTTAGCCGATGCCGCGTCCTCACGCCGCGACGGCCGTCGCTCGCACAGCGTCCAGCACCTGCAACAACTCGTCCAGCTCCGCTGTGGTGAACAACCGGTCCGGACCGTGGGCCGCAAGGTCTATGAACGGGGACTCGTAGAGCCGTTCGGGAGGGACCACTCCGTGTTCGGTCAGGTGATCGACGACCAGGTTCACGAACTCGATCTGGTTGGCAGAAAGGGTTCTACCATCAAGGAACGAGACCAGCGCCTCCTTCGCAGCGCTTCGGTCCATACCCACCATCGACCGTACGAACAACCCGAGGCCATGAGCCTCCTGAGCCGCACGCTGCACATCCGCCGGCGCTCCGACACCGCTCTCGATGAACATCCGCTCCAGCTCAGCGAGGTCGGTTGCCGTCAGGGCCTTGTTCTTCCTCAGCTTCTCGACGGCTACGTGATTAATGTGCTGACGCAGAAACGCGCGCGCCTTGGCCAGGAACTTCGCGTAGTCCGTGCCTGGGGCGAAGCCAGGCAGATCAACGTCGATCTCGCCGCCCATCAGATCCTCGAAGTCGGTGTAAACCGGCTTGCGTTGCCGCTTGTCGATGAGCTGAACCAGGCCGCGGAGTCGGCGACGCATCACCTCCAGCATCGGAACGGTGACGTCCTGCCACCACTCGTCGGTCTGCACGTCCTGAATGAGGGGCATCTGGTCGTGAACCATCGGGATGGCGGCCTTCTCCTCCAGCAGTCCGGCGATCTGCTTCACCCGATCGCGTAGGCGGGCGAACCCGGGCTCGTGCCGCAGCAGGCTGAGCTGGAGACTCAGTGCGAGCAGGTCGAAGCGTTTGGCCTCCTCGTTCTCCGGGTCGAGCTCGGAAGGCAGTCCTGCCACCTCGTGGGAGAGCTCCGTCAGGGCCTCCGCGGACAGCGACACCCAGGCTTCCGGCCTCGCGTACTTTTCGACGAGGCGGCGCCGTGGCCGCACAACGAAGTTGTCGAGGTTCATCGCCGCAACCTCGCGCTGGAGGAGCTCTGCGATGGACTGGCGTACCGATTCGTCGGTTTCCGGATCTCCATAGGATGCCGTAGGCTCCCGAACCATTTCCGCGTCAACGCCCGTGCCCAGATGATCCAGCGTGGCAATCAACTCCAGGCGGGCGTTGAACAGCCGCTTGCCGAGTGAATCAGCGACGGACCCCTCGGTGGCCGGGATGTCCTGGCTGAAGTATTCGAGGTTCTGGCAGTAGTCGAAGACGTAGAACAGCTCCTTGTGTTGCCCCGGGCCGAAGAGATCGGGACAGAGGCGCGTGCCGCGGCCCACCATCTGCCAGAACTTGGTCTTCGAGCGCACCAGCTTGAAGAAGACCAGGTTCACCACCTCGGGCACGTCGATACCGGTGTCGAGCATGTCCACCGAGATCGCGAGGTGCGGGGCCTTGTCCTTGTTCGAGAAGTGGTCAATCAGGCTCTGCGCGTACTCCGTCTTGAAGGTGATGACGCGGGCGAACTCCCCCTTGTAGTGCGGATAGTTGGCGTTGAAGCGCTCGGCGATGAAATCCGCGTGGGCTTGGTTCTTGGCGAAAAGGATCGTCTTACCCAGTCGGTCGCCGCCCGCGACCGTGAGGCCACGCGTCATCAGGTGCGCGAGCACCTTGTCGACGGTATCCTTGTTGAAGAGCCACTTGTTGACGGCGTCGGCTTCAACTCGGTCGGGAACGTTACCTTCCTCATCCCATTCCAGCGCGTCCCACTGGTCCTTGTCCTCGTCCGACAGCTCGTCGTACTTGATGCCCTCGCGCTGGAACTTGAGCGGCACCGAGACGGCCTTGGGGGGCACGAGGAAACCGTCGCGCACCGCCTCCTCCAGCGAGTAGGCGTCGGTCGGCACGCCGTCCTCGAGGTCGAACAGGCTGTATGTGTTGCGGTCCACCTCGTCCTTGGGGGTCGCCGTGAGCCCGACCAGAAGCGAATCGAAGTAGTCGAAGATGGCTCGGTACTTCTGGAACACCGAGCGGTGCGCCTCGTCGATGATCACCAGGTCGAAGTGGCCCACCCCGAAGCGTCGCTGGCCGTCGCTGGCCTCGTCGATCAGTCCCATCATAGTCGGATGGGTCGAGACAAAGACGCGCCCCTCGGCGTTCTTTTCGGTCACCAGGTTCACGGCCGAGGCGTCGGGCAGGTGATGCTTGAAGGCATTGACTGCCTGATTCACCAGCGCTACCCGGTCGGCGAGGAAGAGCACCCGCTTGGCCCAGTTGCAGCGGGTGAGCAGGTCGGAGAGCGCGATCACCGTGCGCGTCTTTCCGGCACCGGTGGCCATGACGAGCAGCGCCTTGCGGTCGTGGTCGCGCTCGAACGCCTCCGCGATGCGGCGGATCGCCCGGGTCTGGTAATGGCGCTCGACGATTCCTGCACTAATCGAGGCCGCCGCAAGCGAGCGCCGCGTGGTCCGGCGCTGGATCAGGAGTTCCAGTTCCGCCTTCTTGTAGAATCCCTGCACCCGGCGCGGCGGATAGCGGGTGTCGTCCCAGATCCAATGCTCATAGCCGTTCGAGTAGAAGATGACCGGGCGCTGTCCGAACTGGCGCTCAAGGCACTCGGCATAAAGCTTCGCCTGCTGCTGTCCGACGCGGGCGTCGCGCCGCGTGCGCTTGGCCTCGACCAGCCCGAGCGGCTTGCCGTCGTCCCCCCAGAGTACGTAGTCGACGAAGCCCTTGCCCTGAGTATTGGGCATCCCGCTGACCTCAAACTCGCGGTCGCGGGCCTGATCAAGCGGCCAGCCGGCCTCTTTGAGCAATAGGTCGATGAAGTAGTCGCGGGTCGCGGCTTCGGAGTAGTCGTGGGTGTCCGGTTGTGCGGCGGCCGCCTGCTTGGCCTTGGCAACCTCGGCACGCAGACGTTTGAGTTCCTCGTCGAGAGCGCCTTTGTCCGCGAGCAGCTTGGCGAGCTTCTCGTCGCGCTCGCGGAGCCCTGCCTCGAGCGCGCGCAGTTGTTCCGCGGTCTTCTGACCCACCCCAGCCGGCCGCGGCAACGCCCCCGGATCGAGGCGGAGGTCGGGCTCGGGCCTTGCGACGCGGGCGTAGGTCCGCGCGAACCAATAGGCCACATGGAACAACTCGCGCACCGCCGCGAGCGCGTCCGCTTCCGGCACGGCGCGGGGGCTGTGCACCGCTCGGTTGCCGAGCGTGTTGATGACGCGGGCCTTGCTGAAGACCGCCTCGCCCGCGGCTTGCTTGAAGCTCGGCTCGTGGATCAGCGCCGAGAGGTTGTCCTGATAGGGGAGCCTCAGGGCCGCATCGTGCTTGTAGGCCCAGCTCACTGCCAGCTCGAGCGTGCGCCGGGCGTAAAAACACGCCGTGCGCGGATCGGTGTGAACGGACGCCTCAGCGTTCGCTGCAGCGTCGAACACCACCGGCCATTCACGCTGGAGGAAGACGAACTGGCTCATCGCACGCGCCTCAAGAGTGATGTAAGCCAGCCGAGTACTCCTCCTGGTCTGACCACCGGGATCGGTTCTCCGAGGGGAACGCCCGCCAGCGACGGGCCTGGGGCCACTGGTCCCGCGTGATTAGCGCTTCCCCCGAAGATCGCCTCTGCGCTCAGGCGACTCTCGAGGTATGGTGTGAACCCGGTCAGGAGGATGGACATGGCCACCATGTCCCGCATGTCTACGGCACGCAGCGCCGATGCCGGCGTACCGCCGTGGCGGATGCCGGGGTAGTCCGACGCGAAGCCGTACAGGTCCTTCATCGCCGCCTTCAGCTTCTCGTGCGGCCAAGTCCCGACCTGGTCGCAAATCCTCCCCAGCGTGGTTCCGGTGACACCGGGGAATCTCCCTCCCAGAGCCTCCACCAGGTTGACCTGTTTCTGGATGCACGTCTTGATGCGGCCGTCGGAGGAGTCGTGCCGCAGATCGCGCACGGCGTTCTCGAAATCCTTCATCAACGCGTCGAGGTGCGGGTCCTGGCTCGTCAGGGCGCGCAGGTCGCGTACGAGGCTCGAAAACACCCCGGGCAGCGTCGGGCAGAGGATGCATGGACGCCGGAGGTCGTAGCGCAGGCTGAACTTATCGATGAAGCCGGAAAGCAGGTTGAAGTACCGGTTGGTCAGCTCGTCCCCGCCCAGCTCTTCCAGTGCGTCGTGCGCCTCCTCAAAGAAGCCGACGAGGGTGCGCTCGCCGGCCAAGTCGGTCACAGCGGTCCTTTCGAACGCTTCGCGGCTCTGCGCGGGGTTGTCGATAATGTCGGCAAGGTCCTCGACCGAAGGGCGCTGTGACAAAGCCGGGGCAAGGGCGCGGTACAACTCACAGAAGATATCGTCCGGCACACCCTCGTCATCTCCCAACGGTGGATCGATGAGCGGCAGCCAGATCTCGCGCCCAGTCTCGGGCCAGACGCCAATGAACTCGCCGCGCATCGCTATAACTCCTTTAAGAACGCGCGGTGCTGGAGCGAGGCGAAAAGGCGATCCATCCCTCTCAACGATTCTCGATGCGCTAGTTGGAGCCGCCGCACGGCCTCAACGCGGGATGCGAACTCATTCTGCAACTCCTGCGGAGGCACTGGAATGCAGACCTTGGAGAAACGTGACTTGTTGAGAATCGGTACCGTGGTGGACGAAGCCAGCGAGATCATCTGAGGTACAGAAAACTGTAGCGCCGCGATCCCATAGTCGTCGTTTACGTCACTATTCCACTCGACTGCGTTGATCTGTTGGTTGAAAGCGGTCGCTACCGGCGTTTTCGCCATCTTTCCAATATTTCCGATGCATCCGACGAGTGTACTACCAGCGCGCACCACCTTAACGAAGGCGGCGCCTGCGTCAGTGAGCGTGCGTTGGGTGAACTCAAGGCCAACATCCAAATCGCCCGGCGTTGCGAATGGAACCTCCCCTCCAAACACTCCGTCTTTCTTGGTTGGCGGTGTCTTGCCCGTTGTAATGCCGCCGAGTGCTTCGAGCGTCCGAACCGGCCACCCTTTCGGATTCGTGGCGGGGTCGCCGAACATGTCGAGGAAGATGGATTGCGTGAGGACATCGAGTTGGGCGAGGGCGGCGCCGCGCTTGGCCCGCAGCGCATCTGCCCTGTCCAGGATCTCCGCAATCCGCCGCTGCTCAGGGAGGGGAGGGAGGGGAATGCGGCGGCGACGCACTTCCGGGAAGTGGTCGGCATAGCCGCGACTCTCAATATTCAGATGAGTGAGGTAGTGATAGAGGAACTTAGGGTCGAGTTCTGGCGACGACTCAAGAATTTTGACGTTTGGACCCGGAACAAAGGGCCGCTCAACGTACTTAGCGCGACGAGTATGACCACCATAAAGAACCATTGCAGACCGTGGTGCGATGACGAGATCATCTCGATCGCTCCACCCCTCTATGTATTCTGCCCCTTGGCCGATCACGGGATACTTGCCGGCGGATGCCCATTCACTCTGCGGGAGCGCTGAGGCGCCCGAGCCTCGCGATTGCACCAACCGCTCGAACGGGAAGTGAGGCCAGACATTCATCCGAGCATCGCCTCCAACTCCTCCGCTCCGCGCTGGATCTCCTCCTCCAGCTTCGCCAGCTCGGCGAGGATCTCCTTCGGCGCACGGTGCTCGACCGCTTCGTGCACCACCTCCTTGTAGCGGTTGAGCGAGAGGTCGTAGCGCTGCGCGGCGATGTCGGCCTTGGGTACGCAGAAGCTCTGCGCGGTGCGCGGGCGCTCGCGTTCGCTCCCAGCACGCTCGATCCAGCGCGCGAGTACATCGGGCAAGTTGTTCTTCCCGTGCTCGTCCGGCCCCACCGCGGTGCGCGGCACGGGGCCGAGCCTGTCTGCAGAAAGCAGTGGCGTGCGCTTGTCGTCGAGGCTCCAGCCGTCGGCCGTGACGTCGTAGAACCAGACGTGGTCGGTGCCGCCGGAGTTTGTCTTGGTGAAGAGCAGGATCGCCGTGGAGACCCCCGCGTAGGGCTTGAACGCGCCGCCGGGAAGCGACACCACGGCGTCGAGCTTTTGGTCCTCAACCAGGATGCGGCGCAGTTCCTTGTGCGCCTTGCTGGAGCCGAACAGCACTCCGTCGGGCACGATCACAGCCGCGCGCCCGCCGGGCTTCAGAAGCCGCAGGAAGAGCGCGAGGAATAGAAGCTCGGTCTTCTTGGTCTTGACGATCTGCAGCAGGTCCTTGGCCGTGTTCTCGTAGTCGAGGCTGCCGGCGAAGGGCGGATTGGCAAGCACCAGGGTGTACTTCTCCTCCTCGGCAGCGTGGTCCTGCGCCAGCGAGTCACGGTAGCGAATATCCGGATTCTCCACGCCGTGCAGAAGCATGTTCATGCTGCCAATGCGCAGCATCGTGTTGTCGAAGTCGAAGCCGTGGAACAGCCCGTGGTGAAAGTGCTCGCGCAGCTTCACGTCGTGCAGCAGGTTCGGGTGGCGCTCGCGCAGGTACTCGCCTGCGGCGACCAGGAAGCCCGCCGTGCCGCAGGCCGGGTCGCAAATGACGTCGGTGGGCTGGGGAGCGGTCAGTTCCACCATCAGCCTGATGATGTGGCGTGGCGTGCGAAACTGCCCGTTCTGCCCGGCGCTAGCGATCTTGCCGAGCATGTACTCGTAGACGTCGCCCTTGGTGTCGCGCTCCTCCATCGGCACCCTGTCGAGCAGGTCCACCACCCTGGCCAGGAGTGCCGGCGTCGGGATCGTGAAACGCGCGTCCTTCATGTGGTGCGCGTAGGTGGAGTCGCCGTTGCCGAGTTGGCGGGCGAGGTCGGCGCGCAGATAGGGGAAGATGTGCTCGCTGACTACCGTGAACATCTCGGATGGCGCGAAGTGCTTGAAGCGCGACCAGCGGAAGTCCTTGTAGGAGCGGCCCTTGGCGTCTTTGCCCTCCGGGAAGATCTGCCGCCCCATCGGCTTCTTCAGCCGGTTGGCCTTGTTCTCCTCTAGGGTGTGGAGGTCGTCGAGCCGCCGGAGGAAGAGCAGGTAGGTGATCTGCTCGATCACCTCTAGCGGGTTCGAGATGCCGCCGGACCAGAACGAGTCCCAGATGCGGTCGATCTGGTTCTTGATGTCGCCAGTAATCACCCGTGTAGCCTCGCCTTTCTTTCGCACCGGGGGAAGGTGCCGTATGAGTAATCGTCGCCTCCCATATCGGAGGCATGACCCTTCTGCAAGTTAAGTCGGAAAGCGGTTTCGGCTAACGTTTCCGGCTTTACCGAACCCGGAGAGCTCGGCGCGACCCGTGCCCCGCACGGGGCGTGACGAGCCGCAGGGTTGCAGTGTAGGCGCCACCAGGCGCCGGAACCGGTAAAGCTCTAGTTATAGGAGGTTGCACGCGCTCCGCGACCTGTCGACTCCTCCGAGCGGGTCCCCGCGTCCCTCCCTCGTCAGGCTCCGTGCGTCGGAACCCGTTCTCGTTGTCACGGGTACGCCATTGGCGTATCTTCGGTCATGGTCTTCAAGGAAACCTCCGTCTTCACCAAACGCCTCGCCCAGCTCTTCACCGACGAAGAGTACCGCCTCCTGCAAACCCGACTCATCCAGGACCCAGGCGCGGGGTCCGTGATCCAGGGCTCTGGCGGCATTCGGAAGATCCGGTGGAAGGCCGAAAGCTCCGGGAAACGCGGTGGGACCCGGATCCTATACTACTG
>JBJHBB010000079.1:0-7735 GCA_050485265.1 Rhodothermales bacterium
CCTCATAGCCATCGAAGTTCACGGCGTTGCCGCCTGTAAACAGATGGAGTAGGAACGTGAGAATCGGTGTCCCAAAAGAAGTGAAGGTTCACGAGTACCGGGTTGGGCTTACCCCGGCGGCAGTCGGTGAACTGACCCGAGGCGGCCATAGCGTGGTCGTGGAGCGCAATGCAGGTGCGGCGATCGGTTTCGAGGATGACGAATACGTGGCTTGCGGCGCCGAGGTCGGAGACGTCCGCGCCGCGTTCGAAGCCGAACTGGTTGTGAAGGTCAAGGAGCCTCAGCTGCACGAGTGCGCACGACTTCGCGACGGTCAGGTTCTTTTTGCCTACCTGCACCTTGCCGCGGACCGGCCGCAGGCCGAGGCGCTGGTGCAGTCAGGCGTTACCGCGATCGCATACGAAACCGTAACGTCGGACGCCGAGGGTCTGCCGCTGCTCACCCCGATGAGCGAGGTGGCAGGACGGATGTCAGTCCAGGTGGGCGCTGCGGCGCTGGAGAGATCCCGCGGCGGCCGGGGTGTACTGCTCGGCGGAGTGTCGGGCGTCGCTCCGGGCAAAGTGGTCGTTCTGGGAGGCGGCGTTGCTGGTACAAACGCGGCAATCATGGCCGTCGGCTTGCAGGCCGACGTGACCATTCTCGATCGTTCGGTCTCCCGACTGCGCTGGCTCAACAACCATTTCGGGGGGCGGGCTCGTGTTCTGATGGCCAGCACCGCGAACGTGGAGGCTGCCGTGCTCGACGCCGACCTTGTGATCGGCGCCGTCCTGATTCCGGGCGCGACCGCACCGCGCCTGCTCACTCGCGAGATGGTCAGGGCGATGAACAAGGGCGCGGCGCTGGTCGACGTATCGATCGACCAGGGCGGTTGCTTCGAGACCAGCCGACCCACGACACATTCCGACCCAACGTTCGTCGAAGAAGAGGTCGTACACTACTGCGTAACGAACATGCCAGGGGCCGTGGCCCGCACGTCCACACTGGTCCTTACGAACGTGACCTTGCCGTACGTCAGGGCCTTGGCGGACAAGGGTTGGCGGCGCGCTCTGGCTGAAGACGCACACTTCGGCAACGGCCTGAACGTGCACCGGGGAGCGATGCGTCATCCGGAAGTCGCCGCCGCGCTGGGTCTGCCTTTTGAACCCTTGACCGAGGAGGCATAGCGGACTCCGCACGCGAGCTGACCCGACATGGAGGCAACTCCATAGTCGAGCCTCGGGCGCATTGAAGGGCCTCGGCGGGGCCAACCCGCCGAGGCCGTCGTTATACGGTCGCTCGCTGTACGGGAGGGCCCCGTGCCCCACCGGCCGGTTTCGGCAACGTGACCCCTGTTTCCAGGAACCTGACGTCCGGCTCCGGAAAGCACGCCCGAACCGGTCAGATTCGGCCGGAGTACGTTCTCAGGAACGCGAAGCACCGTCCGAAAGGGGTCGAGCTCACCGGTAGCGGTACGTCATCGTCAGGCCGATCCTGCGAGGCGGCACCCTCGAAGCTGTCCAGACCGCCGGCGAAAGGCCGCTGAACGGGGAATTCACGGTAGTGCCTGTCCAAACGTCCTCATTCGTTGCGTTCCTGACGAATACGGAGATGTCATAGTTCTCCCACTGCATCCCCAACCGCAGGTTGGCGATGGAGTACGAACCGACAAGCGGTATCAACGGATTGTAGAAGGGGTCGTTCGGGTCCGTTGCGCCTACTCGCCGCTCCCCGTCTCGATAGGAAATGTCCGCCCGAACATAGACTTCCCGCCCTCGATTCAGCGTATGGTTGTACTGTGTCGAGAACGAATACACCCAGGGCGCCGTCGAGCCCGTCACGTACCCCCCTTCCGTAACCAGCGGCGTGCCATTGGGTGACAGGACCGTCTCGGTGTACTAGGAACTGTTGTACCCCACCGTGCCGGAGAGGATCCAATTGTCCGTCACACGATACTGCACGCCCGCGTCTGCCCCCGTGGATCTCGCTTCACCGAGGTTCGTAACGAAGCTCTCTCCGCACTGCATCGCCACAGACGACTGAATGTCGTCCCAGGTAATGCGGTAGACGCTGGCATCGAGGAGCACCCTGCCGCCCAGCAGCCGGTTCTTCGTACCGACTTCATAGCTCCACACGTGATCCGAGTCGTACACGGTCGGGTTGTCGCCCAGCCCGTTCTCGTCGACATAGCCGAGAGTGGCCAGGTCCTGATCGCAGATGCCTCGCAGGAACTTCGTGGCCCCGGCCGGCCGGAACCCCTTTGCCGCGGTGGCGTAAAGCATGTTGTTGTTGTCGAACGAATAGTTCAGACCGAGCTTCGGCGTGGTAGCCGTCTCGGAGTGGTCCTCAATGATGCTTACATAGGCCGGAGAATCGAACGGCGGTGCCGGAAGGCCTGGCGGCGTGTTGATCGGCGCATTGAGATTGTTCGTAGGGCCGCCGTATGCGCTCACGAAGTCGATCTCCGCGCGCGCCACCCTCAAGCCCGCTGTCACTGTCAGCCTCTCGGTCAGGTCGAAATCGAGCTCGCCGAAAACCGCCGTCTGTCTCTCCTTCACCCGTTCGTCAAGTTCCCACTCGCTCGAGTTTGGCCACGCGTCGGGAGAGAGGCCGAAGTGGTTCTCGAACGCGGAGAATCCCGGACCGTACGGAGGTCCGTCATCGACGAAGGCCAGAAACTCCGGCAGATAGAATCTCTTGATGCTGGATGCATTGTGCAGCGTGTTGAGCTGAATGCGCTGATCACCGCGCTGGTCGGCATCGGTGTAGAAAAGGCCCGCCGTCCACCTTAGACGCGCCGCGTCGTCGGTCGACTGCAGACGGAACTCCTGAGTCCACGTTCTCTGTGTCGTGAAATAGGTGCTGACGCTCTTGTCACCCGGCCGCGGAGCCCAGCTCGAATCGGGTGCAGTGAAGTCGTACCACCATGCGTAGAAGGTAGTAAAATCGAAGTTCTGGTACTGGTCCCTGTCAAAGTACGAAGTGTTCGAGAAGAGTTCAACGACGCCCAGATCCCACTCGATGTTCAACTGCGACAACGTGAACTCGTCTTTGCCGACATCGTTGTCGGGCGCCGTCAACGCCGAGAGATGAGGATTCGTGGCCGGATCCCCGGCTCGATAGATCGGCCGCGCGTAGTAGCTGCTACCCCGCGAGAGCGCAGGCCAGAAGGTGTCTCCCGGGAAATTGGTGTCGACCTTCTGATATGAGATCGACGGAGTGATGACCAGGGGGGCGGTCGGAGACCATGTGAATGCCGCTCTCAAGCCTGTTGTTGAAGTCGAGTTCATGTTCGACTCGAGAACCGTCACATCCGTGAATGTCAACGACTCGGGGCCAAGCGCGCCGCTCGGATCCATCTCGACAGGCGTCCCCTCGACTCCATCAATGAAGCCACCATCTTCTCGGAAATAGGCGCTGACTCTGAAGCCGGACGTGCCTTCAACGATCGGCGATCCATACGCGAAACCACCTTCATAAGAAGCGTCCCCGGCCCGCTGACCGGCGTACTCCAATCGCGCATACGCCGAACTGGCGTAAAGATTCGGGGTTGTCTGAATGAACCGTATCGTCCCCCCCTGCGAGCCGGCACCGAAAAGCGTTCCCTGAGGCCCTCGCAGCACCTCCACGCGCTCCAGGTCGAAAAGCCCCGGAAACGTGGACCCGGACGCGTATCCGAGGTTGCGCGCCTGAATCGGCGTGTCGTCGATGTAGATGCCCGTGGTTGCCGAACCCGAGCCGGAAGAGATGCCTCTTATCGCAATGTTGTTCGCGCCATTCTCGCCGCGGCTGAAGACCAGGCCCGGAGTGAAATCGACGAGATCGTCAATCGTCTTCAATCCCTGCGCATCGAGCTGCTGCTGGTCGAACACCGTCACGCTCACCGGAACACTCTGGAGAGTGGCGGCACGACGGGTTGCAGTAACGATGACTTCGTCGAGGACGGCGACCCCGTCATCTGTCGACTGGGCGAACGCCGCGCCATGGCCGACCGTGCCCATTATCATCCCGATGGCCGTGGCAAGACGAAGTCGACGAACGCCGAACTCGTCGTCTCGTCCGGACTCCACACTTCTGGTATTCATGAACGCCTCTCTTCTTGTCTGCATTAGCGGATCCTTCCTTGCCCCCCCCGAATCGGCCCATTCCCTGTCTCAGCAGCGAGCGGTTTGCTTCGCTCGTCGAACGCTCTAAGGCTTCCGGTAGACTTCGCGGCCTGCAAAATAGGTCGCTTCCACTGACAGGTCGAAGAGAATCCGGTCCGCCGGCTCGGGAACCCTGCCGCCGATGATCACGAAATCGGCCCACTTCCCGACGCTGATCGAGCCAATCTCATCCGCCCAGTCGGTGGTCTCGGCCGGGCCGTGCGTGTACGCGTGCAGCGCTTCCGCGAAGGTGACCGCCTGTTCGCCATGCCAGGGCTGCCCGTCGTTGAAGCCCGCGTGATTTACGCGGTACAGGGCATCGCCGATCTGCTTGAGCGGGTCCTGGTGAATCGAGGTCGTCGAGTCCGAACCGAAAATGACCCTAGCGCCGGAGTTCAACAACGATTGCCACACGTAGGCGTGATGTTCTCGCCCCGGCTCGATCCGTTCCTCGATATAGGCGACCGCTTTGGTCATGTGGTTCGGCGTCATGGATGCAGCAACATCGAGCTCCGCGAAGCGCGGCAAGTCTTCGGGATGCAGCATTTCAACGTGCTCGATTCGGTGCGGCAGGCCGATGTCGTACTCGGCGGCAGCTTCGAACGCATCGAGCGACGCGCGTACGGCGGCATCACCGATCGAGTGGATGGCGATCTGCATGCCGGCCTCGGCCAGCTTGCTCACCGTCGACTGCAGGTCTTCTGGCGAGGTGATGTACTCGCCTCTCCAGCCCACGCGATCCTGGTAATCCTCGAGCAGCACGGCGGTGTGAATTGACAGAACCCCATCGTTGATCAGTTTCACGAAGCCAAGCTCGAAGAGCGGGCCGACCTGCTCTTCCTTGCCTGTGGCCTGGACACGCTCGCGCACGGCGCGTTTGCTGGCCATGACCTCCTCGACCTGCTGATCGAGACTCCCCACGTCATCTCGCAAACCGAACTGGCCGTGCCAGATCCGCAGTGTCGGGTCACCGTTCTCGACGACATGGAGGAAATCATCCATGGTGCTCATGTTGTGCATGCCGGTGATGCCCAGGCTGTTGGCCCATTCGATTGCCGCGGGGAGCCGGGCGAATCGCTCTTCCTGTGTCGGCTGCGGTGCCAGGCCAGCAACCAGTCTCGCGGCCCCCTCCTTGAGAATGCCGGTTGGCTCATTGGTATCCGGATCGACGACAATTTCGCCACCCGGGGGCACCGGCGTATCCGCTGTAATGCCCGCCATCTCGATGACGGCGGAGTTGACCCAGACGAAATGGCCGTCGATGTGCCTCAGAACCGCAGGCCGATCGCCGATGATTTCATCCAGGAACTCCTTGGTGGGCAGAACGTCGTCGATGATCGTGTGATCCCAGTTCCCGCCGATCAACCACTCGCCTTCGGGCAGCGCCTCATGGGCCGTTCTTAGCAGGTCTGCCCATTCCTCCCGGCTCTGAACGTAGAGGTTCAGCTGGCTGGTGGTACCACTGAAGTGCTGGTGCGCATCGATGAATCCCGGTGTAACGGTGTTGCCGCCCGCATCGACGACTCGGGTGTTGCCGTCTGCCAACCTTCGGATTTCCTCGTTCGTGCCGATCGCGGTGAACTTGCCGCTCTCAACAGCGAAAGCCTCTGCGCGCGGTCGGTTCGCGTCTACGGTATGGACGTCGGCGTTGACGACGATCAGGTCGGGCGCGCCGTAGGCTGGCGACGTCAGAACGGTCGTCACCAGACAGGCGGCCGCAAGCCACGTGAGGCGAGCCGATGACTTCACCTTTGGAATGTACCCGGGCATATGTCTTCCTCGTTCGAAGCGGTTTCGAAAGCGTCGCGAGCGCGTCGCCGGCGGCAACCGCCGGCGAGCAGGGAGCGCGGTATACAGGCAGGACTCAGAACGTTCTGATCGCCGCCGGACGCCGGCGGTGGCGCGCACAACAGTCTTGCGTCCGCTTCTCATGTGAGCGCAACGCAGTGGTCACGGCCGCAATCTGCCCGACGCTCTCGCGCTCGCCTTACCGTTGCGGGTTGCGGTGAGCTGTTCGATAAAGGAACACTCCATCCATACCCCTCCGCGACACTTCACAAGGGTACCGACTCCGCGGCGAACGAAAATATATCGAATGATCTACGTTCGACTCGCTACGACGGACGGGTGGTGGCGAGCGACCTGGCCGCGCGCAACGGCCACGGCGCCATGACCCACATCGACCGCAGAAGCGCACGGAACCAGTGCAGACGCAGCGCTCTGAATGGTGCAATCGGACTGCTCGCGCGGGCCACTCTGGTGCATCGGCTAATGGCTGAATCGCCCGCGCAGGCCACCGGTCCTGCTACGACGAACCGGGGACCGTGTGGGGGCTCGGCCATGAACCGGGTTTGCCTGAGATCCGTGTGCACCAACCAAACCGTCCTGGTGCATCGACTCGCTCCTGATGCACAGATCGGGAGCGCCCGGATGGGTGGAGCTACATGCTCTCGCAGACATCCCCTTCAACCTGCGCACAGAAGTGCCGATGAGCGGGTCTGCAGCTCCCCGAGATTCCCCGAGGCACCATTTCCTGAGAGGATGGCACTGTGGACAAACGCACTCGATATCCAGTGAAGGCGCCAGGGCGCGAGCCTGGCGCAAGGGAAATGGGACTTCCTGGCCTGCAAGGCCGGCGCGACAGTAATCGGTTCTTTGCGGAGGTCGTCGAATCATGGCGCAGCCCCCCTCGCCCTTGAACGCCCATTCCTGGACGGTCGAGCTTGCCGAACTGCTGGAAAACGCGTCGGTTGAGCGGGTGTGGAATTACGTCCTCGACGTACTGCACGAGAACTTCAGGATCAGCAGCCTGATCGTCATCCTCTATTCCGGCGACACGATGCCCGACGTGAAGTTCGCGCGCGCGATGGATGACCCGGAAGGAAAGAGGATCGCAGCCTACCTGCAGGGCGCCTATCTGCTCGACCCGTTTTTTGCGGAGATTCAGAAATCCCGGGTAAGCGGCTGCTACACTCTCGCTCAGTTCGCACCGGACGGGTTCAGGGACGGACAATACTATAACGACTTCTTCACCAAGCACGGCCTCGAGGACGAGGTCAACTTGTTGTTCCCGCTGGACCCCGAACAAACGGTCGCAATCTCGCTCGGCCGGAGTCTGGGCTCGAGGCCGTTCGGCACGCGGGCACTGTCGTTTCTCACCAGCGTCAGCCCGTTCCTGCGCAGGCTCATCGATCGCTTACTGACAGATGAATCTCAGGTCGTCCAGCAACTCGACAGGCGGGTGAGGGCGATAGCTCACGCCAGATTGAAGCGGGCATTGGAGAACGCCGGCAAGTCGCTGCTGTCGCCACGGGAGAAGGATGTTCTGGATTACGTGCTGCGGGGATTCTCCGCCAAGGCGACCGCCAGACACCTCGAGGTTGCTCCCGGTACGGTACGCCTTCATCGGCACAACCTGTACGCGAAACTCGGGGTGACGTCCCACAGCGAGCTTTTTGCAATGGTTCTGGACGCGCTTGTCGCTTTCAACAGCGAAGGGTCCGAGGACCCCCTGGCGTCGCTGATCCGTTCCCGCGGCAATACTTCTCAAACGAATGGCGGCAAGCCGCCCCGCTGATACCGCGAGCCCGGCACCCGGCCTGTCGGCCGGCCCC
>JBJHBB010000080.1:0-7594 GCA_050485265.1 Rhodothermales bacterium
ACCTGGGCCGGCTCAAGGGTCTGACCTCGCACGATGCTCAGAGGCAGCCCGCCGCTGGTTGGACCGTTTCGACGCGACCGACTGGTACGGCAAGCGCGTCGATGAGCTCTCGAAGGGCATGCAGCAGAAAGTGCAGTTCATCGCGACCGTCCTGCACGACCCCCAGCTCTGCATCTTCGATGAGCCGTTCTCGGGACTCGACCCGCTCAACTCGGCCCTGCTGCAGGAGATCATCTTCGAACTGCGGGACGCGGGGCGCACGATCCTCTTCGCCTCGCATCGCATGGAGCAGGTGGAGCAGCTCTGCGACGACCTCTTCCTGATCTCGAAGGGCCGCGAAGTGCTGCATGGACCATTGCGAGAGGTGAAGCGGCGCTTCGGCCTAAACACGGTGTCCCTGGCGTTTGCCGGAGACGACTCTTTCATCGACCATCTCGAATCCGAGGGCCACGTGCGAATCCTGAACCGGACTCGTGGCCGCGCGGAATTGAGGCTGCTGGACGGCGCGCCGTCGCGGCTGGTGCTAGACCGTGCCCTGCGCCATGTCGACGAACTCCACCGCTTCGAACTGACCGAGCCGCCACTGTCGGAGATATTTGTGATGGCGGTGAGCGGCCGCACAGAACCGACTGACACCGCCGCGGCGCTACCTGAGCCGGGATGAACAAGATTGCCACCATAGCCTCGAGCGAGTACGTCCGCCGCCTCAAGTCCAAGACGTTCATTCTGGCGACGATCCTGGCACCCGTGATGATGGTGGCCTTCTTTGCTCTGGTCGTGGGTGTGGGATTCATGACCCAGGACTCGGAGCGCCGGACGCTGGCGATTCTGGACGAGACCGCTCGCCTGGGCGATGACCTGATCAATGCGCTGCCCGAACGCTACTCTGCCGTCACAACGGACGCGCCGGAGGACTCGCTGCGTGCGCGCGTGCTTCGAGGCGCGATCGACGGATTCTTCCTCCTACCCGAGGGGCTGATCGAGGGCGAGGCCGAGGCCACATTCGTTGCTCAGCGTGGGGGTGGCCTCACGGGAAACATGCTCCTGCAAGAGGTGCTCAACCGCGTCGTTCGAGAGGCCCGGCTTCGCGATCTGGGCGCCGACGCCGAGGTGTTCGCTGCCCTCGATCGACGCGTAACGCTGCGTTCAGTCGTCCTCACCGAGGCCGGCGATGCGGCCGACGCGTCGTGGCTCTACACCGGGCTGGGTTACTTGATGGGCTTCATCATCTACATCGCCATGTTCGTCTACGGCGCGATGGTGATGCGAGGCGTGATAGAGGAGAAGGCCAACCGCATCGTCGAGATCATCGCTTCCAGTGCGCGGCCCTTCGAGTTGATGATGGGCAAGGTGCTGGGGATCGGCGCGGCCGGCCTGACCCAGTTTGCCGTATGGACCGTGCTCCTTCTGGGCGTGTTCGCGTTCATGGGACCCATCCTGATGATGATCGCCATGCCGGAGGCGCCGTCAGGTCCCGAGGCCGAGGCCGCGTTGGAGGCGGCCGGCCTGGCTAACCTCGTGCTGCCCTCGCTGTGGATCTTCGTGTACTTCATCCTCTTCTTTTTGGGCGGATATCTCCTCTACGCGAGTCTCTTTGCCGCCGTCGGAAGCGCTGTTGAGAGCGAGAGCGACGCGCAGAGCCTGCAGCTCCCCATCACCATTCCGGTGGTGATGCCGGCGCTTTTCCTGCCGTTCATCGCCGATAATCCGGAGTCGTCCACCTCCATACTCCTTTCGCTGGTGCCGCTTTTCTCACCCATCCTGATGCCCGTCAGGATCGCGGCGGACGCTGCCGCAGGTTGGGAGATCGTCGCGGCGCTGGTGCTGCTGGCCGCGACCTTCGTGGGGGCGATCTGGCTTGCCTCGCGGATCTATCGCGTCGGCATCCTGATGTACGGCAAGAAGGCATCCTTCGGGGACATGGTCCGCTGGGTGCGCTACGCGTGATTTCCGCGTGGGGATGGTGACCCGACCTTGCGGCCGCGCGTCATAACGTTGCGCCCCGCCCCGTTGGGACCTATCGTTAGGGGGATGAACCTGGGACCGATGCCGCTGCGAACACGGAACGCTTTGAAGCTGCTGCTCTTCGCAGTGCTGGCGCTCGCCGTGGTGGCGCCCGATGCGTGCGCACAGTACTTCCGTTTCGGAAAGAACAAAGTCCAGTACCGCGACCTCGACTGGCACTTTCTGCAGTCGACGCACTTCGACGTCTTCTACTACGAACCGGGTGGCGAAGCACTAGCGACCTTCACCGCGCGCGCGGCCGAGGAAGCGCTGACCGAGATCGCCGATCTGTTCGACTATCGCATTACAGACCGGATCGCGATCCTCGTCTACCAGGGCCACAACGACTTCGCCGTCACCAACGCCGTGGACCTGCCGGCCTTCTCTGAGGGAATCGCGGGCGTCACCGAGTTGTACAAGAACCGCGTTGCCCTTCCCTTCAATGGGGATTATAGGGAGTACCGAAGGGTCCTTCACCATGAGATCGTGCATGCCGTGGTGAACGATATGTTCTACGGCGGCTCATTGCAGCGGATCATCCAGAGTGGGACGCGATTGCGGCTACCACTTTGGTTCAACGAGGGCCTGGCCGAGTTCAGCGCGCTCGGCTGGGACACGCACTCCGACATGTACATCCGGGAAGCGATCGCGCGCGACCGACTGTCGGACGTCGAGGACCTGTGGGGATACTTCGCTTACCACGGCGGGCAGGGCTTCTTCGACTACGTCGCCACCGAGTTCGGGCGAGAGAAGATCACTGAGGTGATTCAGCTCACGAGGGCAGGCGGCTCAGTGTCAGCCGCGTTCTCGCGTGCAACCGGCATGAGCCTGTCGGAGCTTTCTAGTCGATGGCATCAGGCGCTACGGGCTGCCCACTTTCCGGAGGTGGCTGCACGCGAGGACCTTGCTTCGGTGGCTCGCGTGGTCGTTTCCGCGGAGGACGGCGGTCGCTACAACACCGGCGCGGCCATCTCTCCCGCCGGCGATCGAATCGCGTTTCTGAGTGCCCGGGAGGCGCTATTCGACGTCTACGTTGTCGACGCTGCCGGCGGTGAGCCGAGGCGCTTGATCGCGGGACAGACCAATCCACAGTTCGAGAGCTTCCGTGTGCTCACGCCGGGCATCTCCTGGAACCCCGCGGGTAGCCGACTTGCGGTTGCCGTGAAGTCTGGAGCCACCGATGCGATCGCGCTCGTTGACGTGCAGACCAGGAGAACTCGCCATCACCGAATAGAGGGGATTGATGCGATCCTCTCGGTCCGCTGGAGTCCGGATGGAAGTCGAATCGCCTTCTCGGGGACGAGCGGAGGCAGCTCCGACATTTACGTCCTCGACCTCGAGGACGGCGCAGTGACGAACCTGACCCGGGACGTTTTCAGTGACCTTGAACCCGCCTGGTCACCGGATAGCGATCGGATCGTCTTCCACTCCGATCGAGGGGACCACCTCGAAACCGGCGTCAACACAGCCGGCGAGAAGGACCTCACCGAGCATGATTACGGACAGTTCAGCCTTTACGCGGTCGATCTGGATAATCCGGGCACGCTGACCCGCCTCACGCACGATCCTGACTGGGACGACACGAGCGCGTCATTTGGACTCGACCCAGATCAGCTACTGTTCATCTCAGATCGGAATGGCGTAGCCAACCTGTACGAGTTGACGATTTCCAGCGGTGAGGTGCGTCCGCTGACCGACCTGTTCGTCGGGGTGATGCAGGTCAGTCTCAGTCGCGATGCCCGAAGCGCCGCCCTCGTGGCACTTCGAGAGGGCGTGCCGTCGATCTACTTGCTCCGCGATCCGTTCGAGCGCGAGGTCGAGGCGCCCCTCGCACCGACCGTCTTCGCGCAGCGCGTCATGGGCGATCGAGTCCAACGCCAGGCGCCGTCGCTCGCTGTCGCGCACCCGACAACGCTTCGGGAAAACCCATTTCTGAGGGATGCGGCTTCGCCGACACCGTTCCTTGCGGACGTGGTGCGGCGGAAGCGCCTTCCTCCGGAATTGCGAGAAGCGCCACAATCCGTCGCCGACACGACAGCGACTGGCACGCAGGAACAGTTCATCTCGGACACTTACCGAGAACGAGCGGTCGTGGACTCGCTCGTGCTTTCGTCTGACAGGGTCGACTTCCGTTCCTATGACTTCTCGGACTCGTTCGACGAGGCGGCCGAAGCACGCCAGAGTCCGCGTACACCGCGACGGGAGCGATTCAATCCGGTCGACAATGTGGACGAAGACGGGTCGTTCCGCACGCGCCCGTATCGACTCCGGTTTACGCCGGACCTGATCTACGGGTCGCTCGGGTACGATGCCATCTTTGGGGTTCAGAGCTTCACCCAGATGTCGTTCTCGGATTTGCTCGGTAACCACCGTGTCTCCGCGTCGACCAACCTGGTGATTGATCTACGCAATTCGGACTACATCCTGTCCTACCAGTACCTCCCCCAGCGAACGAATTACGCGGTCACCACCTTCCACGTCGCGCGCCAACTCACCGACTTCAATCGGCAGGCTTTCTTCCGATATCGGAACTACGGCGCGATCGTGAGCGCGTCGTACCCCCTTGACAAGTTCCGACGGGTCGAGGGTGAGGTGTCGTTTCAGGGCGTATCGCTGACAGACCTGATGGACCCGACTCTTCGCTCCAGGTCCAGAGGCTTCTTCTTCCCTGCGCTGAGTTTCACGGCGGACCACTCAGTTCCCGGGTTGTTGACCCCCTCCCGCGGTCGGCGCTATGCCGTCAGAGTCTCGGGCACGCCGGGGCCGGCCGTCACCTTCGCGTCGATTCTGGTCGATGGCCGCCAGTACTTCGGCTCGCGTTACTACACCGTCGGGCTGAGGCTGGCTGGGGGCGCGTCGGTTGGGCCAGAAGCACAGCGTTTTTACGCTGCGGGTGTTCAGAACTGGATCAACCCGAACATCGCCGGGATCCCGATCCGCGACGAGAACGACTTTGTTTTCGGGACGCCCATCCTGCCACTGCGAGGCCACGCATTCGAAGCAGCCAGCGGAGACCGGTTCGCGCTGTTCAATGTCGAGGCGCGGTTCCCGATCGTTGCGGCGCTGCTGCCGGGTCCCGTGCCCATCCTGCCGCTCTACCACCTTCAGGGAACGGCCTTCGTCGATGTCGCTGCGATCGCCGATGGGGAGTTCAATGCGCGCCGAGAGGATGAGGATGGCCAGCGCGTCTTCGACGATCTCTACGCCGGCGCCGGCGTGGGGCTACGCACAATCGTGCTCGGATACCCTCTCCGATTCGATTGGGCCTGGCCCCACGACGGGCGCCGGTTTGGAGATGCCCGATTCTATCTGTCGATCGGGCTCGACTTCTGATCTAGCGGACGCGTGTGATTCGGACGGTCGTGGTGAAGTGCTCGCCGCGGGCCTGCAGCAGGTAGACGCCGCTGGCGAGTCCAGCTCCATCGATCGAGAACGAGTGCGCCGGACCGGATGCCAGCTCTCCGTCATGGACACGCATTACTTCGCGGCCCATCACATCGAAGAGCGTGATCTGGACGTCCTGCCCTGTTGCAACGCGAAGCGACACGGAGGCCTGGTCGCGGAACGGGTTGGGGAAAATGGGCTCGAGGATGTAACCGTCCGGCATGGCCGTCGGATCGTCGTTCGTGCTCACAGTCCCCACGAAGGCCGTGAACGGAATCGCGACGAGCGTGGCCTCCGGATCGTTCGAGACGACGAGAATCTCTCCTTCGTAGTCGCCGACATCCAGATTGGTCGCATCCAAGGTCAGCGTGGCTTCACCAGAAGCGTCGGGGACAATCGTGAGCAGCTCACCCGAGCCCTGGATCCACTCGATCTCACCCGAGGGACCGGCCGCCAATACGAGGGCGCGGTCTCCGATGTTGGTAACGGGCAGGCTGAAGGTGGTGACTTCACCCGGACCGGTAATGATCTCGATCGGGTCCACCTCGAGCGACATCACAGGAGCGCCGCTGAGCGGATCCTCGACGAGCGTCGATACCGTGGAGCAGCCGAGGCCGATGTCTCCACTGGCAGCACAGACCTGCGTGGTGAGCGACACTTCATCGGCCACCGTAACGCGGTCCAGAATCCAGCCGAGGTAGGTCGGGTGACCCACCGACGAGTTGGTGCCCATCCGGAAGCGGACCTGGACCTGGCTACCCGCAAACGCGCTCAGGTCGATCTCCGACCAGTTCAACGCACCGCTGTTTCCGGTGAAGGCCGCGCGCCCCGCGAGCGGGTTGCCCGAGGAACTCGTGGCAATGGTGCTGTTGTAGCCACCGTAGAGGAAGTGCTCGCTGAGGTCTTCCCAGGGACCGCCGGCGACGGAGATCTCTACCACCCCACCGTCGCGCTGAGGCTCGGTGTCAAAGCGGTGACGGAACTTGACCGTCACGCCCTCCTCGGCCTGGATGTCATCGATGATCAGGTACTGGTCGGTGACCGTGGACTCGTTGCGTGCCATCCAGGCCCTGCTGTTGGTGTACTGCGTACCGGCGATGATGTACCAGTTCGCGCTACCCTCGCCGTTGGCGATAATGAACTCATCGTCACCTGGGAGGCCGGTGTTCTGGAAGAACATCTGCGTTCCGCCCTCGGTGTCGGCGACGCCACGGAAGTTCCAGACGAGGGTCTCGTTCGTGTCGAGGTCGACCGATGAGAGCGTCAGCTTGCCGGTCTCGGGATCGTACGTCGCGCCCTCGTGATCCGGGGCAAGCAGCAGGTCTTGCGGTAGGGTCGCCGTGAGGTCCATCCCCAGAAGCGGGTTCATGGCCGGTCCGTTCTTGAACGTCAGCGTGTAGTTGACGAACTCACCGGCGGGAACGGGCTCCTGATCGACCTCGAGCGTGATGGAGCGCTCCATACCCGGGGGCAGGTCGAAGGCCTCGGAAATGCCGCTGATAGCGCTGGGGGAGCCCTGCACGGCAGAGTAGCCGAGTCCGCGCTTGGCGAAAGCCGTCCAGATGTGAATCGCGTTCTGCCCATCGTAGATGGCCTGGTCGGCAGCGAGGATCGCGTCGCGCGCATCCACGAAGCCGGGGCTGCAAGGCTGCATCTTCATGGCCTCAGAGATGAGCCTGAGCGCCATGTTGTTGCCGCCGGTCCCCATGTGGAAATCGGTGTCGAAACCGTGTGCATCGATCAGATTCCACGTCATCTCCCAGAGCATCGTGGCGAAGATGAAACCGGTCCCGTGAGGGTGCGAAACGCCGCTGAGGTTGGCGAACGTGAAGTTGTTCTCCGCCATCGACGTGGAGTACGGCGCCGGTCGGATGCCCTGTCCATCAACCGGCTGGTTGAGCGCAAACGTTCCGATGCCACGACGCTGCTCTGCATAGTCGGTCGGGCGCATCGTGGTGATGAGGCTCAGGTAGTCGCTCCAGCCCTCGCCCTGCTGCTGGCGGTTCTGGAGGCAGTTCACCACATTCGGGCCTCCGGTGAGCCGGATCGACCAGCCGTGGGCGTACTCGTGAGCGATGATGCCGTTGTCGAACGAGCCGTCGGTGTGGGGCTGCGTGGTATTCCAGAGGTACATCTGCATCCGCGCGGGCTGCCCCTCCGGACGGGTGAGCATATTGGCGTTGTTGATCCCGCCGCCGTCCTGACC
>JBJHBB010000081.1:0-1736 GCA_050485265.1 Rhodothermales bacterium
TCACGCTTGACCAGGGCCTGGACACACCTTGAGCGGCAGAAGGGTGGTATCGGTATGCGTGGTCCCGGTGAAACGCAGATCGAGACCGACAGGCGCCTCATCGGTACCAGGATCGCGACGCTCAAGGAGCAACTGTCGCGGATTGACAAGCAGCGACAAACACAGCGGAAAGGCCGCGACTATCAGACGCGGGTGTCATTGATCGGCTATACCAACGCCGGTAAGAGCACGCTGATGAACGCACTAGCCGACACCAACGTGCTGGCCGAAAACCGCCTCTTCGCGACGCTGGATGCCACCACCCGGCAAGTCATGCTTGATTCGAACAAGAGCGTGCTTCTATCCGACACGGTGGGGTTTATCCGCAAGCTGCCTCACGGGTTGATCGAGTCCTTCAAGAGCACGCTGGACGAGGTGCGCGAGGCAGACGTGCTCTTGCACGTCGTGGATGCAGGCCATCACGCCTTTGACGAGCACATCAAGGTGGTGAACGAGACTCTCAAGGAGCTTGGCGCGAGCGAGAAGCCCGTGCTAATGGTGTTCAATAAAATGGACGTTCTTGAGGAGCGTGGGGTGATCAGCGCCCTCAAAGAGCGCTTCGAGAACGCCGTGTTCGTATCAGGTCTCCGAGGAATCGGGTTGGCTCAGTTGAAGGAGAAGCTCCTGCGGGTCATCGAGGACGACTACGTCGAGCGCACGGGGCTCCTCCCGATCACGGAAGCCAAGAGCCGAGCTTATCTGCATCGTATTGCTGAGGTGATTCAGGAGCGGACCGTAATGGCATCGGCATTCGGCGATGATCCGGAGCCCACCCTCTTGATTCGGTACCGCAGCTCGCGCAAGAATGCAGGTGAAATCGGGCGGATGCTCGATCGATTTGCGCACCTCGAGGTCGTCACAGGAGACGGCGCTCAGCATTCTGCGGATTTGCGGGTTGGAGAGTAGGGCGAATGGGCGTGCCCCTGTCACCATGACCTACCTGACTGCGGCGGTAGCTGTAGCTTTGCGTTGCACCTGATGAGGCTTATGCGTACAGTTCAACCCGACGGCGGACAACATCCTGCGCCAGCACTTTGGCTGGCATGAGCTTTGCGCTGAACAAGTATGAGCGCAATGCGCCAGTTCAAGCTTCCCCACCATGAGCGTCCACTCGATTCTCAGCCTCGACCCGCAGGCCCTGCAACCTGACGATACCGTCGGGCAGGCGCTGTACCGTTTGGCGGATCATGATGTCGGCCATCTGCCCGTCGTCTTCGAGGATGGGACGCTGCGGACGATAGTCAGCGAGGAAGACCTCCTCGAACGTTTTGACGTGGACGCGGCCGTGGCAGATGTTGCCGGCCTTGGCCCGGTAGCGGTAGGCCCCGAGGCGCACTGGTACGACGCCGCAAGCCTCATCGCGAGGCACCACCTGAGCGCGCTTCCGGTTGTCGATAGCCAGGGGCAGTACGTAGGCCTCATTCGGCGGAGCGATCTGTTCGACCGCTTCGCCGGCAGTTTCTCGACCGGGAGCCACGGGGCGATTCTTCTGCTCGAGGTACCGGCACGGAATTTCTCGCTTAGCCAGCTGATTCACGTCGTCGAGCAAAGCAACGCGCGCGTGTTGTCCGTCTCGACGCAGGGCCAGGAGCAACGGGGCGAGGTCGCCGACATGCCGGTCCAAATCACGATCAAGCTCAACACGGCCGACACGGCTCGGGTGAAGCACGTGCTCGAGCATCATGGCTACCACGTGA
>JBJHBB010000081.1:1746-7586 GCA_050485265.1 Rhodothermales bacterium
CCGACGAGGACTTCAGCCAGCGGATCGCGGAGTTCTTGCGATACCTCGAAGTCTGACACACTCTGGCCGTGCGGGCGTGACCCCACGGCAGCGAACTGTAGCCGCGAAACCATGGACCAGGTGACGCCCAGCGACGGTCAGTTGCGAGCGATGGCTCTATTGGCCACGCTACGGACCGCCGCCGAGGTCTGCGAGGCGATTTCGCTGCGAGAGGCTGGCCGAGATCCGGCCGATCAGGAGGCTCGGCTCCCAGCGCTGATCGCCCTTCGCGACACTGAGGACCAGCTCGCTCCCGTCGTAAGGCGACTCCGGTTGCGGAGCCTGCTTCCCCAATTGGCCGAGGCAGAACTCGTTCAGCAATTCGAGGACCGCATGCTCCTCGCTCGCGCTGCCCGATTGATGCACCTCGCACACCAACGCTTGCTGAGCCTTTACCCGGAGGTGGACGGAGAGCTCGCTGAACGCGCGCGCCGTGTTCAGGCCGAGGCCGCTCGTCTTGCCACGTCCGAGGACGCTGACTTCGAGCACAGCCTCGCTTCGTGGTGCAGCTCTGCCGAGGCTCTTTCGCGGGGATTGCAGCCCTTCCTCTACACGGCAAACTGACGGTCCGCGAGGGCCCTAGGCCGTATTTTCCGAGTGGCCGTAGGAGCGGCCACTCAGCTTTCTTACCGAGGGGAATTCATGGTCGACGAGACTGCCGGAGAGGTCACCGCCAACACCGCTGCTTCGGCGAACGGCGGCCTCAAGAACCCGGCGGATTACGGTGCTGCGAACATCCAGATTCTGGAAGGCCTCGAGGCCGTCAGAAAGCGCCCCGCGATGTACATCGGGGATGTCGGCATCCGCGGATTGCACCACCTGGTCTACGAGGTCGTCGACAACTCAGTCGACGAGGCGCTAGCTGGGTATTGCGATCGCATCGAGGTGGTGATCCACGAGGACAATTCCGTTTCCGTTTGGGACAACGGTCGGGGAATCCCCGTCGACATCCACCCCAAAGAGGGCATCCCGGCGTTGCAGGTCGTGATGACCGTGCTACACGCCGGCGGCAAGTTCGACAAGGACACGTACAAGGTCTCGGGCGGTCTGCACGGAGTTGGCGTCTCGTGCGTCAACGCCCTGGCCACCCGGCTGGAGGCTACCGTCCGCCGCGACGGCTTCGTATGGCGACAGGTTTACGAGCGCGGCGTGCCCGTCAGCCAGGTTGAGCAGGTCCGGCCGATGGAGGACGGCGAGCCGACGGGAACGCAGGTCCACTTCATCCCGGACTCCACCATCTTCAGTGAGAGCGAGTACCGCTTCGAGACGCTGGCCGATCGCATGCGCGAGATGGCCTACCTCAATAGCGGAATCACGATCACCATCGAGGATCGGAGGGAAGAAGACCCCGAGCTATCGAAGGAGGAGTACCACTTCGAGGACGGCCTTCGCGAGTTCGTCGCCTACCTGGACGAAGCACGTGAATCCATCCAGGAGCACACGATCGAGTTCGAAGGAGAGCGTGAGGACGTGCCGATCCAGGTGGCCATGCGCTACAACTCTGGCTACGTCGAGAACGTGCTCTCGTTCGTCAACACGATCAACACGCACGAGGGTGGCACGCACATCTCCGGCTTCCGGCGAGCGCTCACCCGAACGCTGAAGTCCTACGCCGAACGGGAAGGCCTGCTCAAGAACGCCAAGGTCGACCTATCGGGTGATGATTTCCGCGAGGGCCTCACGGCCGTCCTCAGCGTGAAGGTTGCCGAGCCGCAGTTCGAGGGGCAGACCAAGACGAAGCTGGGTAATTCCGAAGTTCAGGGCGCCGTCGAGAGCCTCGTCGCCGAGAAGCTGGCCGAATGGCTCGATGACCATCCGCGTGATGCAAAGACGATCGTCCAGAAAGTGCTCCTGTCGGCACAGGCGCGTCATGCGGCGCGGCGGGCGCGCGAGCTCGTCCAGCGCAAGAACGCCTTCGGGGGGTCGGGTCTCCCGGGCAAGCTGGCCGATTGCTCCAGCAAGGATCCCGCAGAGAGTGAGCTCTTCATCGTTGAGGGCGACTCGGCCGGTGGCTCCGCAAAGCAGGCCCGTGACAGACACTTCCAGGCTATCCTCCCCCTGCGAGGGAAGATCCTCAACGTCGAGAAGGCGCGTCTCGACAAGATCCTCGACAATGAGGAGATCAAGAACATCGTCACGGCTCTCGGAACGGGACTTGCCACCGGCGCAGATACCAATAGCGCCGACTTCGACATCAGCCGGTTGCGATATCACAAGATCGTGGTCATGACCGACGCCGACGTCGACGGCGCCCACATTCGGACGCTGCTCCTAACGCTGATCTACCGCTATCTGCGCCCGCTGGTGGAGCAGGGCTTCGTCTACATCGCCCTGCCGCCGCTGTACCGCGTGAAGCGTGGATCGCAGGAGCGGTACTGCTGGACCGACGCTCAGCTTCAGGAGGCGATCGCAGAGTTCGGCGGTAGCAAGAGCGTCGGCATCCAGCGATACAAGGGTCTCGGTGAGATGAATCCGGAGCAGCTCTGGACCACCACGATGGATCCCGAAACTCGCGTGCTGCAGCTCGTGACCGTGCAGGACGCGGCCGCATCGGACCGCATTTTCTCGACCCTTATGGGGGATGCGGTCGAGCCGCGGCGCAAGTTCATCGAGCGCAACGCCAAGTACGCGACCATCGACACGTGAGTTGATGATCCCGGGCGCATCGGATCCTGACGGTCGAGCGGGGGCTGCGAGCCCGTCCTCGTCGACGTCTCCGCGCCTTGCCGGTTCGCCGCCTGAAGTCAGTGTCATCGTCCCCGCATTCGACGAAGCGGAGAGTCTGCCAGAGCTGGTGGAGCGCACCGTGGAAGCGCTCGAGGCCGTGGGGCGGACGTTCGAGCTGTTGATCATCGATGACGGCTCGACCGACGAGACCTGGGGGGTCGTGCGGACACTGCATGAGTCCGACGAGCGCGTGCTCGGCGTGCGTTTTCGAACCAACTACGGGAAGAGCGCCGCGCTGGCGGCAGGCTTCACGCGAGCGCGCGGCCGCTTCGTGTGCACGCTCGACGCAGATCTGCAGGACGATCCGGCAGAACTACCAGCGATGCTCGATCGCCTTGAGCAGGGCGCGGACCTGGTATCTGGCTGGAAGCGCCGGCGACAGGACCCGATCTCCAAAACGGTCCCGTCGCGCTTCTTCAATGCCGTGACGCGCTGGGTATCCGGCATCCCGCTGCACGACTTCAACAGCGGGATCAAGGCCTATCGCGCCGAAGTGGTCAAGAGCGTCCGCGTCTACGGCGAGCTGCATCGATACATCCCCCTGCTCGCCCGTTGGGAGGGCTATGACGCGATCGAGGAGCAGGTCGTTGAGCATCACCCGCGAAAGCACGGCCGCACGAAGTTCGGACTCGAGCGGTTCATTCGCGGGTTTCTTGATCTGCTGACGGTCGTCTTCGTTGCGCGGTTTGCGCGGCGGCCCATGCACTTCTTCGGGGGATTGGGGACGCTGGCCTTCCTTGGGGGTTTTCTGATCACCCTGAACCTGTCGATTGGCTGGCTGATGGGCCAGCCGATCGCGGGAAGGCCGCTCTTTTTCGTTGGAATCACGCTGGTGATAGTCGGCGTGCAGCTATTCACGGCCGGTTTTCTGGGCGAGCTGATCGTGAGGCCGCATGTGGAGCGTCCCGATGCGTACGACGTCAGGCAAGAGCTGCGCCCCCGCAGCGAAGAACACTTGTTGGCTCCCTAGCCCTGTCCCCACACCGCCTATATTCAGCACACGTCAACGACACGAAGATGGCTGGTCATAATAAGTGGTCGAAAATCAAGCGCAAGAAAGGCGCTCTGGACGCCCGTCGCTCCAAAATCTGGGCACGCATCACGCGTGACATCATGATCGCGGCCAGGGATGGGGGAGGGCAGGTCGATATGAACCCCAGGCTCTCCCTCGCCGTCGAGAAGGCGAAGGCCGAGAACATGCCGAAGGACAACATCGAGCGGGCCATCAAGCGGGGCACGGGCGAGATTGCCGGCGCCGACTATGAGGAGATGACCTACGAGGGCTACGCGCCAGGCGGCGTAGCCGTGTTCGTCGATTGCTTGACGGACAACACCAACCGCACCGTGGCCGACGTGCGAGCCGCCTTCACCAAGCACGGTGGCAACCTCGGAACGACGGGCTCCGTAGCGTTTCTCTTTGAGCGGAAGGGCCAGTTCGTCGTGCCGGCCGAAGGGTTGGACGAGGATGATCTCTTTCTGCTCGTGGCCGAGGCGGGGGCAGAAGACCTGCGGCGAGAGGACGATGTCTTCGTGATCACCACGTCCGTAGAAGACTTCGGCGCAGTGCAACGTGCGCTCGACGGTGCAAGCATCTCGACCTCGGATGCTGAGCTCGTCCGGATTCCGACTACGACGACCGAGGTACCCGCCGATCAGGCTCAGAAGGTCGTGCGCCTGATCGAGGCGCTCGAAGAGTTGCAGGACGTCCAGACGGTCTCCACGACACTCGAGATCGACGAGCGTGCGATTGCCGAACTCACCGGCTAACGAGGATTGATGACGACGGCCGGCCACTCCGACCGAGGTCCATCACCTACAGCACCAATTTCACCAGACCAACCTCGATGATCATCCTCGGCGTAGATCCTGGTACGCGCGTCACCGGCTTCGGCGTGGTCGAGGCATCGGGAAAGCAGCACACGGTGGTCGAGCACGGTCTCATTAAGCCGTCCGCCAATCTGGATCATCCGATGCGAATCGCCGAGATCTATGCTGAACTGATCGAGGTGATCGAGCGGGTATGCCCCGACCAGATGGCAGTCGAGATGCCCGTGTTCGCGCAGAACGCGCAGTCCATGCTCAAGCTGGGGCGCGCGCAGGCCGCAGCGATGCTCGCGGGGATTCATCGCCAGCTGCCCGTCAACCAGTACACGCCGAAGGAGGTCAAGAAGAGCGTTACGGGCAACGGGAGCGCCGCCAAGGAGCAGGTCGCCTACATGGTTTGCGCAATGCTCTCGCTGACCGATCAGCTCTCGCACGATGCCACCGACGCGCTGGCCGTTGCGCTATGCCACGCGCACCGCGCGCGAGGTGATGGGCGTCCACGCCACAAGGACTGGTCGTCCTTCGTGGCCGCTAACCCGGACCGCGTGCGGTAGCTCAGCGCGACCCGCGATCGGCGTCACGCGCTCGGACCGCGATCATCACCTCCTCTGCCTCCAGCGATTGGGCGCTCATTTCGGTGGCAAGGTCGGCGATTTGCCGACCCTTCTCGGGCGCCTGGCCCCACTCCGGGTGAGCCTGCTCGATGAGGGCTACCAGGATCCGCAAGTACGGAAATCGCTCCGCCGGAGACGGTAGCTCCGATATGGCGCGAGAGAACAACTGCGCATTTCTGCCCACCTGGCGGTCGACGATCTTGTCTTCGTAGAGAGGCTTCCTCATGCGCGAGAGCGGATTCTGTGGGTCCGTTGGCGAAGATATACGCCAGCGGCCAGTGCGTGGGTTCGTGAGCGGTACACCCTTTGTACCTTGGTGTTGATACCCGCTTGCTGGTGAACGGTGCACGACACCGCGCGTTGCAAGCGATCTGATCGACCATCCTGATGGAGCCTTCTGCCTACCATAGCCGACGCAAGCGATCCTACCGGCTCGAATTGCTTCCCGTCGTGCCGCCGTTCTTCCGACGGGCACGCTCGAAGCACCTCAGCCAGGGGGAGCTCGTCTATTACGGCCCGATGCCACAGTACTACGGCATCGGGGAGGTCGTCCACGTGGCCGACCGCTATGTCGTGGTCGATTTCAGGGGGACTGGTGACTTCGGCGTGCACGAGGAGGCCCTCGAACCCCAGTAC
>JBJHBB010000082.1:0-7560 GCA_050485265.1 Rhodothermales bacterium
GTACTGGGTCGTGCCGCCATAGACGCGACGTCCAACCACCCGCTTCGCATACTGGACCGGGATGCGACGGGTGCCCATGGTGATCAACACGACGCCACCGGTGACCAGCGCCAGCGCACCGAACTCGAGCAAGAAGACGAAGAAGTTCGGCGCCAGGTCGAGCTCGTTGATCAACGCCTGTGGTAGGAAGGCAATGATGCTGATCATGATCAGCAGCGAGATACCGTTACCAATCCCCTTCTCGGTTATGCGCTCACCCAGCCACATCACGAAGACGGTACCGGCCGTCAGGACGATGACCGTCGTAACCAGGAAGAACGTCGGGTTGACGACGATCGCCTGACCGGTGGCACCAAATTGAAGGTTGATGGCGTAGCCAATGGACTGTAGAGCGGTGATGCCTACCGTTCCGTAGCGGGTCAGCTGCGTGATCTTGCGGCGCCCATCCTCACCCTCTCTCTGCAGCTTCTGGAAGTACGGAACGACCGCACCCAAAAGCTGAATGATGATGCTCGCGGTGATGTAGGGCATGATGCCCAGCGCGAAGATGCCGGCCTGGAAAAAAGCCCCCCCGACGAACAGGTCGAAGAGGCCGAAGAGGCCGTCACGCGCTTGGTCGGTGACCTCTGCGAGGATGCGCGCGTCGACGCCCGGAAGCGTGACGTACGCGCCAATCCGATAGACGATGAGCAACCCCAGCGTGAAGAGGATGCGGTTACGCAGCTCCTCGATCTTCCAGATGTTGCGGACGCTTTCGGCAAACGATGCCATGATTAGCGGGTCATGAGTCGCGAGGGACGTCCCGGCCAAGCGGCCGGCGGCTCCTCAAAGTGGTTCACTCGACGATGCGGGCCGTGCCTCCCGCCGCCTCGATCTTCTCCTGGGCACTCTTGCTGAACGCGTGCGCCTCGATGGTCAGCGCCGCCGACAACTCGCCGTCGCCGAGGATCTTGACGCGATCGCGCTTCCCGACCAGGCCTAGGCCGTGAAGGCTGGCCGGCGTGACCGTAGCGTCCTTCTCGATGCGTCCATCCTCAACCAGCGTGGACAGCCTGGCCAGATTCACCGCAGCGTACTCGACGCGGAAGGGATTCTTGAAGCCGTACTTCGGGACACGACGCTGCAGCGGCATCTGACCGCCTTCGAACCAGGCCGGGATGCTTGCCCCGGCGCGACTCTTCTGGCCCTTGTGCCCCTTGGTGGCGGTACCGCCCTTACCGGAGCCCTGGCCCCGGCCGATGCGCTTCTTCGACTTCGTGCTGCCCTTGGCCGGGCGAAGCTTACTGAGATCCATAATGTTGGCTGATGCGCCCGCTCCCCGGAGCGGACTCGCGTGGATATTCGGGGATAGCGCGACGCCCTCGCGTCGGCCGGTCAGGCCTCTTCAATCGAGACCAGATGGCGGACTTGCGCGAGCATCCCGCGCAACTGAGGGGTGTCCTCAAGTGTGTTGGTGTGGCCCATCCGCCGCAAGCCTAGCGCCTCCATTGTGCGCTTCTGCTTAAAGGGCTGCTTGATGGTGCTCTTGGTCTGTGTGATAGTCAGCTTCGCCATTACGCTTGGCGTTTCGGGAGCCGCTCAATAAACGCGACGGCTCACCATGTCCCAAACCAAATCCCCGTTAAGGGTGCCTGGGCACGTGGGAAAGAAGTGGCAGTTAGCCGTTAAAGACGCGAGTCAGAGAGACGCCTCGCCGCTGCGCGACCTCGCCGGCATCCTCCAGATTCTGGAGCGCGTCGATGGTCGCGGACACGACGTTGTGCGGGTTGTTCGAGCCCTGGCTCTTGGTCAGCACGTCGGAGAAGCCGGCGCACTCGAGCACGGCCCGAACACCACCACCAGCGATGACGCCAGTACCGTGGCTCGCGGGCTTGAGGAGCACCTTGGCCGCGTCCTGAACACCATAGGTCGCATGTGGTACGGTCCCAGCCTTCATCGGGACCTTAAACATGTTCTTCTTGGCGTTCTCGGTGGCCTTCGCGATCGCGTCGGCGACCTCGTTGGCCTTGCCGTGCCCGGCTCCGACCGTGCCTTCGCCGTTCCCGACGACGACTACGGCGGTGAAGCTGCAGCGGCGGCCACCCTTTACCACCTTGTCAACGCGGTTGATGTGCACCAGGCGCTCGGTCTGGTTCGTCTGCTCAGACGCCCGTGCCTTGCGGCCTCTGTTTCGTTTGCTGTTCTTGGCCATGTTGTATTGGTAGTCCAGGCCCGAGCGGCGAAGCCGCGAAGCCTTGTGGATTCGCTATAGCTTTAGTCCGCCCTCACGTGCGCCCTCGGCCACGGCGCGAACGCGCCCATGGTACCGATAGCCGTTGCGGTCAAAGACCGCCGTCTCGATGCCGGCCTCCTTGGCACGCTCCGCGATTCGCTGGCCGACCAGCTTTCCGACCTCGACACGGGCCTTGCCGTCAGCCTCGCTGCCAGCTTCCTTGCTCGACGCCGCGGCCAGCGTGTGACCCTGTGAGTCGTCGATCAACTGGGCGTAAATGTGGTTGTTACTACGGAAGACGCTCAGGCGCGGCCGATCGGACGTGCCGCTCACCTTGGCGCGCACGCGGCGCTTGATGCGCAGGCGATTCAGAATCTTCTTGGATGGCTTGGCCATGTTTGGTTCACTCGGTGGCGACAGGATTTCCGACCCTGCCGCCCGGTGGAGAGGTTGCCCTAGCGCGCGGCGGTCTTACCTGCCTTGCGCCGGACGTATTCGTCGGAGTAGCGGACTCCCTTGCCCTTGTAGGGCTCCGGTGGCCGCAGGCCACGGATCTTGGCAGCCACCTGACCGACCATCTGCTTGTCGATGCCCTCGATGGTGATCATCGGATTCTTACCGCGCTCCGTCACCGCCGTGATCGTGATGTCCTCCGGAGGGAGGAAGTAGATCGGGTGCGAAAAGCCGAGCGCCAACTCAAGGACGCCATTCTTGACCTCAGCACGGTAACCGACTCCGATCACCTCGAGCTTCTTCGAGTAGCCGTCGCTAACGCCGATCACAGCGTTCTCGATGAGCGAGCGATAGAGGCCGTGCATGGCGCGGTGGCGCTGCTGATCAGTCGGGCGCTCGACCAGCAGCGAGCCGTCCTCAACCTTCACGGAGATATCCGGATCAACCTGCACGAAGAGCTCGCCCTTCGGGCCCTTGACGCTGACCAGGTTACCCTTGGACACGTCAACGCTGACGTTGTCCTTGAGCTCGACCGGCTGCTTTCCGATACGGGACATTGCTTTGAAAGTTTGGAGTTGAAAGTGACGACCTGATCGCCAGCCTTCGAATCGAACCGGCAGTTCCGGCCTGCAAAGGGCTCAGGCGACCACGGATCGCACTTCCTAAAACACAGTGGCGAGGACTTCTCCGCCGATGCCGGCGCGACGCGCTTCCTTGTCAGACATCACGCCCTGCGAAGTCGAGATGATCGCGACGCCAAGCCCGTTACGGACTCGCGGCAGTTCACCCGCGCCAACGTACCGGCGAAGGCCAGGCTTCGAGACGCGCTTGAGTTCACGAATCGCCGGATCTCCCGTGCGGCCGTACTTCAAGTACACGCGCAGTAAGCCCTGCTTACCGTCGTCGATGTTGAGGTAGTTGCGGATGTAGCCCTTGTCCAGAAGGATCTGCGTGATTGCACGCTTCACCTTCGAGGCGGGGACGTCGGTGTACGGATGCCGTGCCTTCTGCGCATTTCGGATGCGCGTCAGGTAATCGGCAACAGGGTCGGTAATTGCGCTCATTGGTCGTGTCTTCGGCCGGTTTGGAGGTGCCCACCTGGCCGCTAGAGGGACGAAATAGTGATGCTGGTATTTGCTACCAGCTGGACTTGCGGATGCCTGGAATCTTGCCGGCCAGCGCAAGGTCCCGGAAGATGTTGCGGCACACGCCGAACTTCCGGATATACCCGCGCGGACGGCCCGTCAGGGCGCACCGGTTGCGCAGGCGGACGGGGCTGGCGTCGCGGGGAAGCTTCTGGAGCTCCTCCCACTTGCCGGCCTTCCGCAAGCGACGGCGCTTGTCGGCATAGCGGGCGACCATGCGGCGGCGGTAAGCCTCGCGCGCGATCAGTGCTTTACGTGCCATGTACTAGTTCTCCTTTGCTTAGGCTGCTTCTACTGCGTCTTCTTGCCGCTCGCGACGGACGAAGGGCATCCCCAGCGCCTTCAAGAGCGCAAGGGCCTCGTCGTCTCGCTCGGCCGAGGTAACGATGGTGATGTCGAGCCCGCTGACGCGGTCGACCTTATCGATGTCGATCTCGGGGAAGATGATCTGCTCCTTCACCCCGAGCGTGTAGTTGCCGCGCCCGTCGAAGGAGCGATCGGGTACGCCACGAAAGTCGCGGACGCGCGGCAAGGCAAGAGTGATGAGGCGATCCAGGAACTCCCACATCCGATCCCCGCGAAGGGTGACGGCGACGCCGACCGGCATGCCGTCGCGGATCTTGAAGTTCGAGATCGACTTGCGTGATTTCCGAACCAGCGGCTGCTGGCCCGTGATCTGGCGAATCTCCCCAACGGCGTCGTCGAGGATCTTCTTGTTCTGCGAGGCCTCGCCCACACCCTTGTTCACGGTGATCTTGACCAGGCGGGGCACCTGCATGACGTTCTGATAGCCGAACTGCTTCTTCAGTGCCTCCACGACCTCGTCGTGGTAGCGCTGCTTCAGCCTGGGTACGTAGGTTTCGGACATGGAATGCGATGGTCTCGGTCGGGGGCCCGTTCTGGGCGCGACAGACTGTGAGAACGGACTGCTAAAGAATCTGTTTTAGAAGGCGCTGCGGAAAGTGAAGCTCAATCGAGCTCTTCGCCGGTCGACTTGGCAACGCGAACCCACCGGCCCTTGCCGGTCTGCGGGTCCTCGACGCGCTTGCGCCCCACGCGTGTGGGATCGCCGTTCGAGTCGATCGGCATCACGTTCGAGATGTGGATCGGGCGCTCCTGCTCGATGCGTCCACCCTGCGGGTACGTCTGATTAGGCCGCGTGTGACGCACGCGGATGTTGACGCCCTCAACGAGGACGCGGTCGGTGTCCGGATAGACCCGGAGGACGCGCGCAACGAAGCCCTTTTCACGGGGATTGAGGCCGGTGATCGCCTTGGTGAGCATCACCTGGTCCCCCTTCTTGATGTGGAGCTTCTTCTGCTTGTTCTTTGTTCTGGGCATAACGGCAAGTATTCAAAGTTGAAGATCAGAAATCTGGCGTCCTGACGAGCAGGAGGCTCGTTCCGGTCTTCACTTATCAGAGGACCTCCGGCGCGAGGGAGACGATGCGCATGAACTGCTTTTCGCGGAGTTCGCGGGCAACCGGCCCGAAGATGCGGGTGCCACGGGGCTCGTCGGCGTCGTTGAGCAGGACCGCTGCGTTCTCGTCGAAGCGGATGTAGGACCCGTCCTTGCGGCGGAACTCCTTCTTGGTCCGGACGACCACGGCCCGCGAGACCTGGCCTTTCTTGACAGTGCCACCGGGGACTGCGCTCTTGACGGATACGACGATCATGTCACCGACACGAGCGTACCGCCGGCCACTGCCGCCGAGCACGCGGATACACAGCACCTCTTTGGCGCCGGAGTTGTCCGCGACGTTGAGTCGAGATTCCTGCTGGATCATGGTGGGTTCGGCGTTCGGGGTGAGGGAGTGGTGCCGCCGGCGTCTTTCCGACGCCTCGGCGGCTGCACCCCGCGTCTGCGGTGTGGGTTACTTCGCCTTCTCGATGACCTCAACGAGGCGCCAGCGCTTGCGCTTGGAGTACGGCCGCGCCTCCATGATGCGCACCGTGTCGCCAGTACCGGCTTCGTTGTTCTCGTCGTGAGCGAGCAGCTTGGTGGTCTTCTTGATGAACTTGTCGTAAATCGGGTGCTTGATCTGCCGCTGCAGGGCGACCGTCACGGTCTTGTCCATCTTGTCTGAGACGACGATCCCGACGCGCTCCTTGCGCCTCGAGCGTTCGATGGTCTCGGTGTTCGTGGTTGCTTCAGGCATTGGGGTCTATGTCGCTTGGTGAGCCGACACCTCACCAACTACGGGAGGGGCCGAGGCTAGCTATCAGCCTCTTTCTCCTTGAGGATGGTCTTTAGGCGGGCAATGTTGCGCCGGCGCATGCGCAGGTCGCTGACGGGGTTCTCGAGTCCGGCGACCGCGTTCTGGAAGCGCTTGTTCTGCAGCTCCTGCTCCTCTTCAAGGATGCGCTGCTGCACCTCCTGGGCGGACAACTCTCGGATCTCTTTGGCTTTCATGTTCTTACTCGGTTAGGAGGCGCGGTTCTCAGCCGCGGACCTTCTCGACCGGCACGTAGTCCGGACGAACGACAAACTTCGTTTTGATGGGGAGCTTGTACTGCGCCAGGGCCATCGCCTCGCGAGCCAGGTCCTCCGGCACACCGGCGAGCTCGAACAGGATGCGGCCGGGCTTGACGACGGCGACGAAGTACTCGGGCGAACCCTTGCCCTTACCCATTCGGGTTTCGGCGGGCTTCTTGGTGATCGGCTTGTCAGGGAAGATGCGGATCCACACCTTGCCCTGTCGCTTGATGCGGCGGTTGATGGCCACACGCGAGGCTTCGATCTGGCGGCTGGTGATCCAGCCGGGCTCGAGGGCCTTGATTCCAAAGTCCCCAAAGTTGATCCGGCTGCCGCGCTGGGCCATCCCCTTGACGCGGCCCTTCTGCATCTTGCGAAACTTGGTCCGCTTTGGCATCAACATGGCGCTACCTCTTCTCTGAGTGCTCTTCTAGTGGGGATATGCGCTTACTTGTCGCGACGGCGCGGGCGGCGGCCGCCCTTGCGCTCGCCATCGGAATCGGAACCACCCTCGCCACGACGGCGGCGACGGCGTTCGGGCGGAGGCGCGCCACCGGCCATCTGCTGCTGGCGCTGGCTCTGAGCGTTCGGGCTCAAGTCGGGCTTACCGAGAATCTCGCCGTGGTAGATCCACACCTTCACACCGATCGTCCCGTAAATCGTGAACGCGGTCGCGTGGGCGAAGTCGATGTCGGCTCGCAACGTGTGCAGGGGCACGCGTCCTTCGAGGTACTGCTCGGTGCGGCTCATCTCAGCGCCGCCGAGGCGACCAGATACCTTGATGCGGACGCCCTGGGCACCCATGCGCATCGTGGCGCCAACGGCCTGCTTCATAGCGCGCCGGAAGGAAACGCGTCCTTCGAGCTGCTGCGCGATGTTCTGGGCAACGAGCGCCGCATCCAGCTCGGGACGCTTGATCTCGTTGATGTTGATCTGGATGTCCTTATCGGTGAGCTGCTTGAGCTCCTCGCGCAGCTTCTCGACTTCGGCACCGCCACGGCCGATCACCACGCCAGGACGGCTGGTGTGCAGCGTCAGGATGACGCGCTTGGGCGTGCGCTCGATAACGACGCGCGCCAGCCCGGCCCGCTTGAGACGAGCGTGCTTGTAGCGACGGATCTCCTCGTCCTCGACCAGCTTGTCCGAGAAGCTGCCGTCGGTGTACCAGTTCGAATCCCAGCCACGGATGACACCGAGGCGGAAACCGACGGGATGTGTCTTCTGACCCAAAACGCGTTCCTCTTACTGTTGGTGTTCTCGAAGTGTGTGCTAGGC
>JBJHBB010000083.1:0-7548 GCA_050485265.1 Rhodothermales bacterium
GCCTTCGAGATCGCGAACGGCGCGGGCTACCTGCCGGTGCTCGCCGAGGCCTACCTCGAAGCCGGCACGGCTCACGGACGGCTCGGTCACGCAAAAGAGTCCGAGCAGGCCCTCGAGCACGCCGTCTCGTCGGCCTTTGCGGGGCTGGTCCCCGATGATGCACGGCCATTATTCGCCCTGTTCCTTTCGCTCGATCCGCGACATGTTGACGTCAACGTGCACCCGACGAAGACCGAGGTGAAGTTCGACGACGAGCGCGGCGTGTACAGTGTGCTACGCACTGTCGTCAAGAAGGCCCTTGGAGACGCAAGCCTGATTCCGAGTCTCGGGGATGGATTCGAACATTCGGCGTTTGGCGGTGAGGCGCAGTTCGTGCCTGCGAGCCCGAGCGTGTTTCCTGCCGGAGGGACGTCGCGTTCCGGATTCGAGTCGGATTTCTCGCGCTATCCGGGCGAGGTCTCCGTCCCACCCATCGACCCGGCTTACGCGACGAGGGTGCCCTCGGACGCGCGTCCGCTGGTAGCAGGTGACGGCGAGGACGAACTCGAACTCGATGCTGAACCTCCGGTGTGGCCGCTGCATGGGCGGTACCTCGTGACCCCGATTCGGTCCGGCCTCCTCTTCGTCGATCAGCGCCTCGCTCACGAGCGGATTCTCTACGAGCAGGCGCTCGTCGCCATGGAAGGCGGTCTGGGTGCCTCACAGCAGCTGGTGTTTCCCATCGTGGTCGACCTCGCGCCGGAGGAGCTTCGCCTGCTCGAGGACTTGCTTCCCGATCTACGCTCGCTCGGCTTCCACGTGGAGCCGTTCGGGGGTCGAACGGTGAAGATCCACGGCGTGCCGGCAGACGTTCGCTCGGGCAGCGAACAGTCCATTCTCGAGGAAATGCTTGCCGAGTATCGCGCACAGTCCGGTGAGGCCGGATTCGGGCGACGCGAGGCGCTCGCACGCAGCTTCGCGCGGAAGCGCTCGCTCAAGCACGGGCGGATTCTGGGTGACAAGGAGGCCCGCTCCCTGATCGACCAGCTCTTCGCTTGCGAGGAGCCTTTCATCTCACCGGACGGCCGCCCGACGACGGTGCGCCTCTCGATGCAGGACATCGACAGGCGATTCGGCAGGAGCTAGCGATGGCTTCTGACCTGCCCGACAGGCTGGCTGCGTTCGTGGCCGAGCACGGCATTCTCGCTCCAGGAGAGCGCGTCGTAGTCGGGGTGAGTGGTGGAGTCGATTCGATCGTGCTGGCCTATTTTCTGCGCCGAGATTATTCGCCGATCGTAGTCCACGTCCATCACGGACATCGACCCGACGCCGATCAGGAAGCAGACTTCGTTGGGAGCGTTTGCCAAGAGTGGGAGGTGCCGTTCGTGCTCACGAGGATTTCGGTCCCTTCGTCCGGCAACAGGCAGGCCTTATCGCGGAAGGTTCGGTACGAGGCGCTGGAAGCCGCTGCGCGGGAGCAAGGAGCCAGGGTGGTTGCCGTCGCCCATCACCGCGACGACGTAGCCGAGACGCTGCTGTTGCAGCTCTTCCGTGGAGCTGGTCCGCGCGGGTGGGCCGCAATGCCCGTCTCCAGGCCAGTGCGGCGGGGGAGCGAGGTTCGCCTCATCCGTCCACTTCGCTTCGCACGCCGGAGAGAGATCGAGAGCTATGCCCGCGAGCAAGGCGTGACTTGGGTCGAGGACCCGTCGAACCGTGACCCTCAGTACCGTCGCGGTGTGCTGCGGACAGAGATTGTCCCCCTGCTCGTCGAGCATTTTGGGGACGGTGTGCTGGAGCGAATCGCCGCGGCGGCCGAGCTCGCGGAGTCGCTCATGGAGACAGGTGCGCCACTGTCTCCTGAATCACTGATGGAGTATGTCGTCGAGGAGGGCGGGCGTTTGCGCCTCGATGCTCTCGCGCGTCTGCCGGAGCCCACGCGACTTGGGCTATACCTGGAGATGCTTTCCGTCACCGATCCTGAGGCGCCCCGGAGTACTGCGGCGGCGCACGCCATCGACGTGTTGCGCGATGCCCAGCCAGGCCGACGAGCGGAGCTCGGTCCGGTGGTGGTGTGGCGCGAACGGGACGCGCTCCTCTTCGGCTTTGCTGATAAGTCGGTGCAATTCATCGGGACGGTCTCCGTCCCGGGCCGACTTCGAGCGCCGCACGGCATGCTCGAAATCGAGATGGTCGACGGTTTCGATGTCCGAGTATCGGATGATCGCGCTGAGGAGATCGTCGATGCCGCCGTCCTTCCAACGCGGCTCACACTCAGAACCTGGAGACCAGGCGATCGGATGCGGCCGCTCGGTCTCGGAGGCAGCAAACTCGTCTCAGACCTCCTCACGGACGCGGAGGTCCCACCATCTCAGCGCCAGCGAGCTCTGGTCTTGGCCGATGGAGACCGCCCGCTGTGGCTCGTGGGTCACCGTCTCGACGAGTCGCTGGCTATTGGCGCGGCAACGAAACGCTACGCGCGACTTCGCTGGAAAGCAGACGCCGACGGGGGCTAACTTCGCCCGCCATCCCACCACGAATTATGCAGACCTCACCATCCGTGCCTGATGCCGTCGAGTGCAACGGCGAGCGCTTCCGGATCTACCTCGACGCTGAGACCATTGCCGAGCGAGTGCGCACGATCGGCAGGCAGATTTCGGAGGAGTTGGAGGGTGAACGCCCAATCATGATCGGCGTATTGAACGGCGCCTATATGTTTCTGGCGGATCTGATGCGCGCGATCACGATCGAGTGCGAGGTCGACTTCATCAAGCTCTCCTCTTACGGCGAGGCGAAGGTGTCGAGCGGCGAGGTTACCGAGCTGAAGAAGCTTGACGCTCGTATAGCCGGTCGACACGTCGTGGTGGTCGAGGACATCGTCGACACCGGATTGTCGATGGACTATATCCGGAGGCTGATGCTCGAGGAGGAGCCGGCGTCCGTCAGGCTATGCACGCTCCTCCACAAAACCGAGGCCACACGTGCGGATCTGGACCTGGACCTGGACTACGTGGGTTTCGAGATCGACAACCTGTTCGTGATAGGTTACGGGCTCGACTTCGGTCAGCTGGGTCGCAACCTCCCGGCGATCTACATCCTCGACGCTGAGGACCAGTAGCCAGTCCGGTCTCAGCCTGAGCGGTATGGAGCAAGCGGTTGCCCAGCGATCTGTTGCCCGAACCGTTGGCCGGTCGTCCCGTATTCTGTACCGCTTCCGACGACCAGTAAGACCCACAGGACCACCCCGATGACCGCGCTCGAGTGGACGCTCCTTCGTAACTCGATGCTCGACTGGACGATAGCGATCGTGGTAGCGGTCGTCGTGCTAGCCGGACTCTATCTGGCTAAGGGGGTGGTCGTCCGCCAGCTGAAGCGGTTGGCGGAGCGGGTCGAGGCCGGTGCACCCCACGTGGCCCTGCATGCTCTGAAGGCCATCAGGCCGTGGTTCATGGTGCTGGTGGCGGTCCGGGCAGGGTCTTTGGCCTTGCTGCTCCCCGGGACGGCGGAGGCCCTCCTTCACACGGCGGTCGTCGTCGGCGTGCTCCTTCAGGTTGCACTCAGCGCCAATGCGGCCGCCATGAACTGGCAGCGCCGCTACACCGAGGCGAACCTCGAGGAGGACGCCGCGGCGGTAACGACCATGCGCGCAGCCGTGTTCATGGGGAGGTTGATCGGGTGGACGATCGTGCTTCTGCTCGCACTCGACAATCTCGGCGTCAACATCACCGCGCTGATCGCCGGGCTGGGAGTGGGCGGCATTGCCGTCGCCCTGGCCGTACAGAATATCCTTGGTGATCTATTCGCGTCCCTCTCGATCGTCATCGATAAGCCGTTCGTGGTGGGGGACTTCATCATCGTGGACGAATATCTCGGAACAGTCGCACACATCGGACTGAAGACGACACGGATCACGAGTCTTGGGGGGGAGCAGCTCGTTTTTGCGAACAACGACCTGCTGAACAGCCGGATCCGGAACTTCAAAAGGATGAACGAGCGACGCGTCGTCTTCTCGTTCGGAGTCGTCTACCAGACCCGACCCGACACGCTCGAGCGAATCCCGTTGATCGTGCGCGAGATTATCGACGGTATCGAGCTCGCCCGCTTCGACCGTGCCCACTTCAAGGAATTTGGCAGCTCATCGCTCGCATTCGAGGTGGTTTACTTCGTCTTGGTGCCGGACTTCAACAGTTACATGGACATCCAGCAAGAGATCAACCTTGCGTTGTACCGGAAGTTGGAAGCCGAGGGGGTGCAGTTTGCCTTCCCGACGCAAACCCTGTACGTCCACGCACCTGCCAGCGAAAACGGTGCTTCGTGGAGCGGTGTTGGCGAGGAGGGGCGCTCCTAGATCCGTGCAACGCAACACGCTGGTGGATCTGACGTCACTGTCTTCACAACCACCTCTCCGACGATGAACGTTTCCCGCGAGTTGACCCGCTCTCACGACAAGATGATCGCCGGCGTGTGCGGCGGAATTGCCGAGTACATGGGGTGGGACCCCAGTCTCGTCCGCGTGCTGTACGTGGTAATCAGCGTTCTCTCAGCCGCCTTTCCGGGACTGTTGATCTACATCATACTCTGGATCGTGATGCCCGAGCGGTAGGGTCAGGTGATCCCGAATGACCTGCGAGAGCTTTTCGACGCGGTAATCGAGATCGACGACGGGCATGTCCGCCGGGCGCTCGAAGGGATCCTCGACTGAAGCGGTTGGATCCTCCATTACGGTCAGACACGCCCGCACGGATTCGGCCAGCGCTGGGGGATGGTAGCCGCCCTCGAGTAGTGCCACCAGCCGACCCTCGCAGTGTTCGTTCGCTGCAGCGAGAATGATTCGCATCAGGTCTGCGAATCCGCCGACGGTCAAATTGGATTGCGCGAGGGGGTCCAGGAAGTGCGCATCGAAGCCGGCCGACACAAGGATCAGGTCTGGTGCGAAACGCTCTGCTGCGAGGGGCACGAGGCGCCGGTAGGCCGAAACGAGGGCAGCGTCTCCGGTCCCCGGTGGATACGGGAGGTTGAGCGTCGTACCAGTGGCATCGTCGAACCCAATCTCATTGAGGGCGCCCGTGCCAGGGTAGGCCGGGTCCTGATGTGATGACAGTACGAGCACTGACGAGTCAGACTCGAATACTTCCTGCGTGCCGTTGCCGTGGTGCACGTCGAAGTCAACGATCATGACCCGCTCGACGCCCTCGCGCTGCTGCGCGTGCCTTGCCGCGATCGCAGCGTTGGCGAGGAGACAGAAGCCCATCGAGGCGAATGGGCGAGCGTGGTGGCCGGGAGGGCGCGTAAGAGCGAATCCGTTGTCCGCCGCACCGTCCAGGACGACGTCTGTGACCTCGAGAAGTCCTCCCACCGCGTTCCGCGCAATGCGCCAGCTGTCACTCGTTGCAAAGGTGTCGGCATCGAGCTGCCCACCGCCTCTCTCGCAGTGCGCCGCGATGAGCTCTGAATACGGTGCGGGATGGACACGACCAATGGCTTCGTCGACGTCCTCCCTCAGGCCTACCCTGAGCATGCGGTCCAGGCGCCCCGTCTCCCGCAACCGAGCCATCACCAACGTCAACCGGGCCGGCTGCTCGGGATGGCCTGACTGCTTGTGGTAGACGTGCTCCGGATCGAAGCAGTAGGCGGTGGTCATTTCGAAACGATGGCGGGTCGTGGGCTTTGCGCGATCACGAAATGAAGCGAATCAGCTCTCGGGGCACGCAGACGTAGTCTTGCCGGCTCTTGCGGCCTATGTGCGCCATATCGGCGACTGTCGAGGCGGAACCAAATGGTCGCACGGTCCCGTCGCGATCGAGTATGCGAATGGCGGCATCATTGCCGTCGTATGCCTCAACAGAACTGCGTCCGGGTCGCACGTACAATTCGGCAGCGTCCTCGGCGTCGGCCACGTCGGCCAGGCCAGCGGAAACCAACCAGTCGGCGGCGTGCGATCGGAGCTGGTCGACGAACGCCGCGTCCGCCTCCTCGACATACAGCGTGCGAAACAGGTCGCGGTCCACGAAACGGCGGGAGAGGTCGGCGAGGACGCGGTCCTCACTGTCCATCCACAACTTCAAACCCGCGAGCAGGTCGGTATCGTCGAGCTTACAGAAGGCATCCAGCACGCTCTGGTGATGAACCATCGACGCGGTGACCTCCCGCTCCAGAAAGAAGCGAAGGGGTGGGGACGACTGCCCGACAGATGCATCCCCGAGTGACAACACGGCGCGCGCTCGGGCGAATGCGCTTCGCAGCAGATGGTCGGCAGCAATGACCGTCTTGTGCAGATAGACCTGCCAGTACATCAACCGGCGAGACAGGAGGTAGCTCTCGACGGCGTACTCCCCCTTGGACTCGATGACGAGCTCTGAATCGGGACCATCCTCCGGGTGCACACGGAGTGTCTTGATGATGCGCTCCACCCCCACGACGCCCTCGGCCACCCCGGTGTAGAAAGAGTCGCGGCGGAGGTAGTCCAGTCGGTCGAGGTCGAGTTGTGAGGCGATCAGCGTGTTTAGGTACTTCAGCGGGTGCGTGCCGTCGAAGATGGCAAGCGCCTCGTCGAGGGCCCCGCCCAGCCGATCATTCAGTCGCTCGATTATGCATCGACTGATTTGCTCATGGTGATGCGGGCCGGACTCGTCTGCGGCTATCAGGTCGGACTCCAATGTGTGCGAAAACGGCCCGTGGCCGATGTCGTGCAACAACGCGACGGCGAGTGCGGCATCGTGGGTCGATTCGGGAATCGCAGCGCCCTTCTCAGCGAGGACGGCCAGCGCTTCCTGCATCAGCGCCATCGCACCCAGCGCGTGCTGAAATCGCGTGTGCTCGGCGCCTGGGTACACGAGGTGCCCGAGACCGAGCTGCCTGATACGCCGCAGCCGCTGGAACTCGGGGGTTTCGATAAGGGGGAGAATCAGACGCTTCGGCACGGAGATGAAGCCGTGCACGGGGTCCGAGAAAAGCTTGAATCTGCTAGACACGCGCCTATCGTTTCCGGCTCGCAAGTTAGCCGACCGGCCTGATCTTCTGCGCACTGCTTCGGATCAGAGTCCGACATTTGAACATTCAACGGCGCACCACAACCAATCCGCCCGTGCAGAGCCCGTCCACCGACCTCACAACGAGCGACCAAGACGTCCTTAGACAACAGTTGCTGGAAAACCTTCCCAGCGGTGTTGTCGCCTACAAACTTGAGGAACCCGGCGCCATTGGAGACTTGCGCGTCGTCCACATCAACGATGCAGCGGCACGTCTATTGGCGGTGGATCAGCCCGCGCAGTTCGTCGGAATGCTCATCAAGGACGTGGCTCCGCAGGCCCAGGCGGATCCGAACTACGTGGTTCTCCAGCGTGTGGCCAAGACGGGCCAGGCTGAGGATCTGGGCGATGTCGAGGTCAGCGACGAGCGGATCGGGCGAAGGGTATTCTCCTCACGGGCATTCCCTCTGCCGGATCGTGGAGTCGGAGTGGTCTTCGAGGACGTAACGTCGCGGCGCGAGATCGAGCGGACGTACGAGCGGCAGAGCGTGCGCTTCCGAGCCATCTTTGACACCACCTTCCAGTTCATCGGACTATTGAAGAC
>JBJHBB010000084.1:0-7539 GCA_050485265.1 Rhodothermales bacterium
GGTTCGCCGAGGCGCTGGCCGAGTTCCGCGGTGGCGAGGGCTATTTCGCCGTCGCCACAGCGGATCGTCCCTTTGTGGTCGAGACGAACGACGCAGAAGTGAGAGTGCTCGGAACGAGCTTCAACGTCCGCGCGAGGTCGGCACACGGAACCGTGGTTGCGGTCGAGGAGGGCCGCGTGTCTGTTACCGCTCTGGCGGACCTCGCAACGTCCGTCGAGCTTGACCCGGGCGAGAGCGCCTCCGTGTCGCCCGCCGGTGTACTGGGTGAGCCGGGAATGGCCTCGATCGAACAGAGCGTGGCCTGGCGCCACGGCGGGTTCTCCATGCAGAGCCAGCCGCTGTACGCCATCCTTGAAGAAGTCGAGCGGCGATACGGTGTCCACATCGAGCTGCGTAATCAGGCTGCCGCCGACGATTCGCTTACGCTGTACTTCCCCAGACCGGTAGGACTTGAAACTCTTCTTGACGATGTTTCGACCGCCCGCGACCTGCGGTATCGCCGCACGCTTCAGGGCTACGAGGTTTACTGACCTTACTAAGGAACGCCTCTCAGCGCGATCAATCAGCAGCGGCCCCTCCGGTTCACCGGCCGGGGTCGCTCGTTCGCTGTTGTGGGTGCTACTTCTTTGGAGTCCTCTGCTGGCACAGCAAGCCGCCGCTCAGCAACCGGCAGGTGAGGAAACCTACACGCTGATCGTACGCGACGTGCCGCTGTCGGAGGCTCTCGAGCGGCTCGTCGAAATGACCCGCGTGAGCCTTCTCTACGGGCCCGAGCTCGACCGGAGCGTGCGGGTCTTCTGCGCCGCCCGTGACCAGACCCCCGAGCAACTTCTCCGGTGCGTGGTGCACGGAGCCGGAAAGGATTACTACCGGCTGTCTTCGGGGACGTACGTAATCATCGAGCCTGCTCAGGGTCCGCCGCGTCTCGGCGCGCTATCGGGCATCATCGTCGATGCGGAAACCGATGAGCCTCTGCCCTTCGCCAGCGTGCTACTCGCAGAATCGGGCACCGGCACCGCGGCGTCAGAGAACGGTCTCTTCGCGATGTCGGGGCTGCTACCGGGCCGGTACCGCCTGATCGCCAGTTACATCGGATACAGGGCGGAGGCCACGGAGGTGGAGGTTCTCCCCGATGGTACCGCGCGTCGGCGAATAGCACTCACGCCGGAGCCGATCGCCGCGCGCCCCGTCATCGTCGACGGGCTTCAGCAGCGAGCCACCTCCGAGGGGCTCGGACTCACCGAGATGGCCGAAGCCGAACTGGAGCGAGCACCCGGCGCTAGCGGGCCCCTGGGTGCGACGCGCACGGGGTTGGGGCTCACCGTCCGGCCGCTGACCAACAGCGTGCACATCCAGGGAGGAGAAGCCGGTGAGCATCAGCTCCAGATCGACGGCACGCCGGTGTTCTCACCGCTTTCCGTCGGCAAGTTGTTCGGATCGTTCAGTCCGCTCGCGATCGACCGCGTCACGGTACATAAGGCCGGGTTCGGTGCTCCCCAGGGAAGCTTCACCGCGGGAGTCGTACAGCTCGATCATAGTCTGAGTGATGAAGAGCAGGCAACGGTGCTGGCCGACCCGAACGCAGTCAACATGCGGATCGCGCAGCGATTTCCGATTGCCGGCCGCGATGTCAGCGCGATGGTTGCCGGGCGCTACGGGCTATGGGACGTCTGGCGAGTGCCTAGCGTCGACCGCCTGCTACGAGACTGGAACGAGTTCGACCCGGTGCTGATGGCCACTCTCACCGCCACGAACCCCGAGGGATTGGAGTTCGTCCCCCACCGTCACGGATCCGATCTCGGCTTTTCGGACTGGCATGCCGCCGCCCGTGTCCAGCTATCGCCGTTCACGTCTGTCTCTACGTCCGGCTACCACGGCGCGAGTAGCGTTTCGACGGAGCAGTTCGCCACCGGGCACGTCTCAGACGTGGCCGATCCGGTGCGTGTCTCGTTGAGCCGTGACCGCTACGAGTGGACCAACACGTCGGCGCAGATTAGGATGTCCTCGCTTTTCGGAGCGCGTGCTCTAGGCAGCGCCCGACTGCGTGTCAGCAACCACTCTCTCACCCAGGCCTACGCGATGGCCGACAGCCTCGGCATTCCTTCCGGCGCTGACGTCGGCGCAGTCGAGCGCGCGCTTTCGCAGGACCTCGACACACAGGAGCGGCTTGCCGCCGGAAACGTCAACCGAATGACGGAGGTCGGCGCCGACGCCCGGATAGACCTGAGTCTTGGACCCGGACACCTGCTCGAGTTGGGAGTTGAGGCCGCACGCGTGGATCACCGATTCGATCTCGGCGGACCGGTCTATCTGCCCATCCGTAGCGAGGCGTCGTCATTGCGCTTCGCAGGGTTCGCGCAAGACCGGCGTGCTCTGAGTCCGAATCTCACGCTCGAGTCTGGCTTTCGGCTCACATTCGTACCCGACCGGCAGTCCGTGTACGCCGAGCCGCGCGCCGCCCTCAGGTTCGACGGTGAGAATGACGTGCTCGGGCAGCACGCGCTGCGAGTGGCTGGTGGACTCTATCGACAGTTCGTCAATCAGTTCGATCTGACCAACGTCGGTCCCAGCGCCATCGTGTCGTCGGTGAGATTCTGGCTTCCGGTTGATCGCAGCCTGGAGCCGCCGCTCGCGGTTCACGCCTCCGTCGAGGCCCTGGCGTCGCCGCTACCCGGCTGGGACATCCGCGCAGAGGGCTACTACAAGCACCTTCCTCGCCTTCTCGCGCTGGATTATGGCGCGCTGTTCGACCACGACGCCGTCAGCGGTGAGGAGCCGATCGACCAGGCAGCATACATCGGTGCGGCGCGCGGCTTCTCGTACGGTGGGGGCGTTCGCGTGGAGCGCACTTCTGAGCGGCTACGCCTGCGCGCCGGCTACGACGTGAGCGTCTCCCGACGCACCTTCCCCTCTCTCTTCGACGGTCAAACGCAGCCGACACCGTGGGATGAGCCACACCGCGTGCTTGTGGGCGCCGACGTCGACGCGTTCGGGGGCATCGTCGTACGCGGTCGCGCACGTGCCGTGTGGGGACGCACGTGGGGCTTCCGGCAACCCTACTACGATGTGCTCGCCGTGCACGACTCGCCGTTCAGCGAAGAAGTCGGACTGCCGGAGGATGCGCGTCTGCCGGCCCTCTACGAGCTGGATCTGGGACTGAGCTACGCCCGCCAGGTGGCTGCCACACGATTCGAGATCACGGCAGATTTCCTCAACGTCCTCGATCGCGGGAACGTCATCGACTACGGGCTGAGGGTCTCCGGAGAGCCTGGACCGACTAGCTCTCTGGAGTCGGAGCCGCGCAGAATGCTCGGCTTCCATCCCCTGGTGTCGATCCGCATCAGCATGTAGCTCACCGGACTGGCCGCATATATGGGCGGCCGAGCAAAAAGGTGCGGGGCGGGAGAGCGTGCCATCTCCCGCCCCGCGGTCGTCCCCTAGATCACGTGATCAACGGACGACAGTCATGCGGCCCGTCTCGACCATTACACGCGAGCCGGTGTCGGCAACTACTCGGTAGAAGTACATCCCCGAGGAAAGCCCGGAGGCGTTCACGTCCAGAGAGCGATCGGCTCCGGCGGGCACCATCTGCGGTGATACCGATGCCACCCGGCGGCCGAGCACATCGTAAATCTCAAGACCGACCTCTGCATCCACGTCCAGGTCGAAGCGAACGCTCGTGGAAGTGGTGAGCGGGTTGGGGAAGGTCCCCCACAGCGAGAAAGGTGACGGTGTCGACGCACCATCTTCGCTGGAGACCTCACCAGCCGGCAGCATCGCCGTGGTGCCGTCCGGGAATACAGCCAGCAGTCCGAACGCCTCGCCGTTCTGGTTGTCGCCCGGGGTCAGGAAGCCCGACGCGATCACCTTCAGGGCCGCGCCCTCTGCGCCGTTCAGGTCAGCACCAAACGTCGCCACGACCGGGTCACCCCCGGGAAGCGCGATGTCGATCGTGTAACCGGCCGCAGGCACGCCGATGTAGCCGGTGATGTCACCGTACTCCGCAGCGGAGGCGAGTGTGGCAACGCCGCGAGCAATGATGTCGACCGCCGGTGCGTCGGTAGCACCGTGGACGATGCTGAACTGAACCTCGTCGGAATCTGTCGACGCCTCCTGTGCCTCGTCGTTGACGAATAGGGTGAAGGCGGTCGAGTTGCCTTCGGGGTTGGCAGCGAACGCGTTCGGGTCCAGCACGCCGTTTGCGATCACCGAGTAGGTGGCACCAGGCTGTAGCACGACCGGGAAGGACGCCAGCGCATCGGACGCAGAGTTGGAGCCGCCCGGGGCCACGCTGATAGTTAGCGTGGTGTTCGCGGGCAGGTCGATGAAGGGCGTAGCGGCCCGAAACTCGAAGCCCGGAATGGCCGGCTCCTCGGTGCTCACCTCCTCGATGTAGATGTCGACCACGGCGGCAGCCGGATCAGCGGCGTTGTGGATCACCTGCACCCGCGCCTCGGTGACGGCAGGCAGCATGGCCGTCGTACCGTCCTCAAACACGGCCAGCAGACCAAACGCCTCGCCGTCCTGGTTGGCGTCCGGGTTCAGGAAGCCCGACGCCAGAACCGTCAGCGCAGCACCTGCGGCGCCGGAGAGGTCGGCCTCGAACGTGGCCACGATCGTCTCGGGGCTACCTGCCGGCGTGATGTCGACCAGGTACGAGGCTGCCGGCACACCGATGTAGCCAGTGATATCGGTGTAGGCCGCGCCGTTCACCAGCGTCGCCACGTTGCGCGCGACGACGTCAACGGTCGGCGCGTCGGTGGCGCCGTGCACGACATTGAACTCGACTAGCTCGGGGTCGGACGATTGCGAACGGGCCGGCGTGTTGACGAGCAGCGTGAAGCTGATCGCCTCCCCATCCGGGTTCGCAGCGAAGTTGTTAGGATCCAGCACGCCGTTGGCGATCAGCTGGTACATCTCTCCATCCTCCAGATTGTACGTGAAGGAGGCGATGCCATCTGCCGCGGAGTTGGAGTTCGGCGGAGCGATCGTCACCGTCAGGTTCGTATTGGCCGGTAGCTCGAGGAACGGCGTGGCGGCGCGGAAGGCAAAGTCCTCGAGAGCGGGCTCCGAGGTGCTCACCTCCTCGATGTAGACGTCGACGAGCGCTGCGCCGGGATCGGCTGCGTTGTGAATGACCTGCACCATGGCAGTCTGAGCAAACGACACCGAAGTGCCGAGGAACGTCAGGCATGCCACGAGGGCTGTCAGAGCGAGTGTTCTTACGTAACGGGTATTCACGGTTACCTCCAGAGATTGGTGAGGATCAGCCCGTGCAGGAGACATGTGAGTCAGCACGGGCCTCGTTCGCCTCCTTTACCCGTCGCCGGCTAGCGCATGACTAGCAATATTTGTTATGACGTGTAGTTCGGGCGTTGCCTTACAGGCCCCCGGGAGATCCCCGGGGGCCCTCCCATACCTTTTAGCGAACGACAATCATTCGCCTGCTGGTGACGTGCCCGCCTGCTCTGATCTGGTAGACGTACACTCCACTCGCAAGGTCGGAGGCGTTCCACCGGAGGTCATGCCAGCCGGTGGGTCGCTCGTCGTCCAGGAGAACCGCCACCTCACGCCCGAGGGCGTCGTAAACCGCTAGACGCACCCAACCCGATTCTGGGATTCCAAATCTGATCGTGGTAGTAGTGCTGAACGGATTGGGGTAGTTGGCATCAAGCAACACGGCCATGGGGACTTCTTCGGCACCCGGGTCGGAACTCACGGTCATACCCGACAGGTCAATGACGTCCCCGAAGCTCGTCCATTCTATCACTGCCAGTTCCAGATCGCCGATTGAGATAGTCACGGCTTCGCCTGGATCCGCGCCGTCCTTCTCGTCCGTCGTGGGGTCATTCGCGTAAATGCTCATAGGCGCCAGCCGGCCGTCCGCGGGGGTCTTCATCGCTCCGACGACGAGGCCGTCGGAGGTGTGCGCGGTCACGAGCGTCCCCTGGGGCACCGGTGTTCCGTCGAGGCCCAGCACGTTCTCGCCCCACGCACTCATCCATTCCATTGTTGCGCGAACACCGGACTCCGCCTCAACCTCGAGAAGCTCTGCGAGGGAAGGCGCCAACGCGCCCAACTCACCCACGTCATTCCCTTCTCCGGATGGATATACCAGGGTACCGGGCCTGGAGGCACGGAGGTAGTAGCCTCGCCCGGGACTCATCTGGGAAAGGGTTACCAGTTGGGGAGGAATCGATGGGGAGTACGTCAATCCCGTCCCAACAAATGCCATCACTGAGGTCAACTCGTCGGCTACCGACGCGAGCGCGGCAGTAGGAGCGACGACTTCGGCGGGTAGATAAGTGATCGCGTTGAGACCGCCTGCTACGTCGATTGGCGTCGAGATCACGATGGCCTCTCCGGTTGTGGCAAGCGTGGCCGGCGCCAGCATCCGAATCCAGTAGCTATACATCGGATCGATGGCATCGAGCGTGTTGCTTCCGGGTGGAGCGCCGGGCTCGAAAACCACGTAGCCGCCGTCGCGGTAGCTCATCACCAGGTCAACTCGGTCCAGAATGCTGGCCAAAACCACACCGGGCTGGTCATCGGGGACCTCCGTATTCCAGCTAACCAGGTTCCAGCCCGCGCCAAGCGCAAGGTTGGCGCTCCCGCCCTCCGAAGATGTGACCGTCACTTCGACCGGCAGGGTCAACTCGGGCACGACGGGGTCATTGCTCATAACGACCATTTCTTGCGAATAGCTGCCGGCGGTCATGCCTGCACCGTCGACCGTTACCTCGACATCGAGGCTGCCTCCCGGCGCGACGACCCCCATCGCAGGATCCATCGTGAGGAATTCGCTGCCGTGTGTGAGCGCTCGAATCAGCCATCTTGGTCCCACCGTGAGCCATTGCGAAAAGCCCGTCCTGTAGGATGATCTGCCCCAGTACTCTGCGGGCCCCCCATAGTGCTGGCCCATCGGGAATGTCACGTGGTCGAAATGGAGGACTGCGAAGAACTCCTCGCCAGGCGCGAATGGGATACTGGCGGGGAGAGGTATATAGACCCACTGTGCCTCCGGAACGAGGTCCTCGAGTGTCCATGAGGCCAGAAGTTGGCCGTCGGAAGGGTGCGGTCCATCACCCTTGCGGAAGACCTCCACCTGGACGTTCACCGAGCTCGTGTCGGTGGTGAAGTAAGCGCGTAGCGCGCTGAGGGAGAAGTTGTACGGAGCTGTAAAGCGCACCGCGAACGAGAGCGGCGTATGTGACAGGCCAAACATCCAATCCGCGTCCGCAGTCCCCTTGTCGTAAACGAGCGAATCGACGGCGACCGGCGACGATCCCGTCCCATCGGGCAACTCCCGCCCCGCGAGGGTGGGTGTACGGACGCCAATCGAGAAATTGAGGTCACTGTCGCCAGGATTGCTGATCGTCAGAGTCGCTGACTGCGTCTCGCCCGCGGCTACCGAGAAGCTCAGCGCCTCGGGGAGCGTGGTGATCTCTGGGATGCCGATGCCGATTCCTGTCAACGCGACCGTCGTAACCTCATTCACCGGGTCGTTGGTGAGGAGGGACACTTCGCCCACGTACACCC
>JBJHBB010000085.1:0-7537 GCA_050485265.1 Rhodothermales bacterium
CTTCGTGATCTTCAACCGCCTGGCCTCCGGCCTGAGCCTCTACTACCTGATCTTCAACGTGCTAACGATCGTGCAGCAGAAGATGATCAACAAGCAGATCGAGGAGCAGGGCGTTGGTGAGGCGCAGCCGCCCAAGAAGCGAATTCGCCCCGCCGGGCGCGGAGCCCCACAGAAGAAGAAGGGCAAGGGCAAGGCGCCACGAAGCCTGGCCGCACCAAAGAAGCGCTCCTGAGCCGTCGGCCGGGGCGGTCGGCGACAGACCTAGCCTGACATGCCGTACGCTCTCGACACCATTGCCGCCATCGCGACGGCGCGCGGGCGTTCCGCGCTCGCCATCGTACGGCTCTCGGGACCGGAGGCGGTCGAGATCGCCGACGCACGCTTTCCGTCGAAGGACCTGACGGCGGTTCCGTCTCACACGGTCCACGTTGGCCCCTTTGTGAGTGGTGATGGCGCTCGTCTCGACGAGGTCGTGGTGACGGTTTTCCGCGCGCCCCGCAGCGCCACCGGCGAGGACGTGGTGGAGATCTCGTGCCACGGCGGTGACCTCGCGCCACAACTGGTTCTTCGCTCCCTGCTCGAGGCCGGCGCCCAGATGGCGCGCCCGGGCGAGTTCACGGAGCGCGCCTTCCTGAACGGCAAGCTGGACCTCGCGCAGGCCGAGGGCGTCGCCAATCTGATTCACGCGCGTAGCAGCCTCGCTCACCGGGTCTCGCTGAATCACCTCGAGGGGCGGTACTCGCGGGCCCTCCAGGAGGTGCGGAACGAGCTCCTTCAGGTCTGCGCGCTCGTCGAACTCGAGCTCGACTTCGCCGAGGAGGACGTGGAGTTCGCGGATACGCGCGAGGTAGAGCGGCTCATCGAGAAGGCATCGTCGCTCATCGAGCGCTTGCTCGGGACGTACCGGCTGGGGGCGCTGGTGAGGGACGGCGTTCGCGTAGTGATCGCCGGGCGACCGAACGCCGGAAAGTCGACGCTTCTGAACGCACTCGTCGGCGACGACCGCGCGATCGTGAGCCCCATCCCCGGAACCACGCGCGATGCCATCGAGGCCGAGACCGAGATCGACGGGCTGGCGTTTCGCTTCGTCGACACGGCCGGACTCAGGGACTCCGAGGACGTCATCGAGGCGGAGGGCGTCCGTCGGGCCGAGCACGCCCTCGCACGAGCCGACGTGCTCATCTACCTGATCGACGTCACGGCTGAGGCCGATCCCGACGAGCTCGCACGTCTCCGCGAGCTACGGACTGGGGATACACCGGTGATCGTGGTCGGAAACAAGGTCGACCTGCTCGACGCCGACGCACGGCCGAGTCTCCCCGCGGGCGCGCTGCTACTGTCGGCAGATGAGGCCCAGCGCGACCACGGCCTCCTCGAGCCGCTGCGCCGCGCACTGGCGACGGCCGTGCGTGCCGACCAAGCCGACGGTGAGTCGACGCCCATCGTCGTGAGCGAACGTCATCGCCAGCACTTGATCGCGGCGAGGGCGGCGCTGACGCGGGCGCGCGCCGTCCTGCTCCGCGGCGATTCCGGCGACTTGCTGGCGCCCGACCTTCGGGCCGCGCTCTACGAGATTGGTGCCGTCACGGGCGAGGTCACCAACGAGGACGTGCTGGGCGCCATCTTCTCCCAGTTCTGTATCGGGAAGTAGCGAGCGTCAGGCGGCCACCGCGCGGGCCGGAGTCCCGCTCCAGCGCATGGCCACCATCATCTCGGCCAGCAGGCACAGCAGCGCGAGGATCAGGAACAGGCGCCACAGCTCGACGCGAGGCTCGCCGTGGACGGCCTCCTCGGCGGCGACTAGCGCCCGGCCGCCGGCTGCGTCGAGGATCTGCACCTCGGCGCCAGTCAGCGCCTCCAGGCGCATGGCCGCATCGGTGGGCGATATCGGGGTGAGGTCGCTCTGGGTGGCGTCCGGATTTACCGCCACGCGCCTCATCAGGCGCTCGCCGTCCAGGACGTCGTAGACACCGGGCTCCTCGATCTCGTCGGCCAGTGTCACCACGACACCGCCGGGCGTTGATCGCTGCTCGGGGACGAACTCGGTGCCGTGACCGCGGATGGTTAGTCCCTCCCCGGCCCCGGAAACGCGCAGCGTGCCACCCTCCCCGGTGGTGATGCTTTCATCGGAGAGGTCCCCGGCGGCGAGCAGGTTCACCGAGCGGTGCATCAGAGGAACGAACAGTCCCCGCATGGGCAGGTCGGACCAGCGCGGATCGGGCGCGACGGCAAGGGTGAGCACGGTTCCACGGCCGAACCGGGACTCGTGCAGGAACGGCTGCCCCCCGTCCAGTTCGATGAGTGTCTGGCCCGCGAGCGGCTGGATGACGGCGGCGGCCGAGATGTCGGGCGACTCGAGCCGAGGAGTCTGCGCCGACTCCTCGAGCATCCCCTCGAACAGCGGATGCTGCAGATCGGTGCGACCGAACTGCATGCCGGGGGGACCGTCCAGACCGCCTCGGATGGCGCCATACTGACCGACGCCCATGCCGGATAGCAGAGACGACAGGTCCGCTCGCTGATCATAGTTCGGGAAGACCATCAGGCCGCCCCCATCCTCCACGAACCGCCCGATCGATGCCTGCACTCCCGATGCGATCGTTTGGGGGCCGACCAGCACCACGACGTCGTACGCGTCGAGTGCCGTCCCCGCGAGCGCAGCCGCGTCGACCGTGGTGATCTCGAAACTCGCGCTGGGTGAGGCTCGATCGCCGAGCGTGAGCGCTGCCTCCAGAAAGCGCGTGTCCTGACCGGTCCCGCGGGCCACGAGGATTCTGCGCGTCGCCGGGACGTGCAACGTCAGGAAGCGCTGATTGTCGAACTCATAGGCATCGGGCTCGAGGCGCACCGTCGCTTCCAGCCAGCCCCGCGCTCGGGGAAGGGCGGTGAAGCGCACCGTCTCCGGCATGCCCGGCTGCAGATCGGCGGAGGCCTGCGCCACGCGCTCGCCCTCCACGTACAGACTGGCAAGGACGCCGGTCGCGGTGTCGGAGCCGTAATGGACGAGGTCCGCCTCTATCTGGATGGGCCGACCGGGCTCGAGGACTCGCGAGACAACGCGCGCGTCGGTGACGGCCGTGTTGGCGTGTCTCCGATCACCGAGCGGCAGCAGGATCAGTCGGGTGTCTTCCGGTAGCGCCGCGGCGGCAGAGTCGGCGAACGTCGCCGATTGCAGATCGGTGATCAGCACCACTTCCCGGTTTCGCGGCCCGGCGCCCGCGAGGGCCTCACCGACCTGCGACAGCGTCGACGACAGTCGAGTCGGGCCAGGCTCGATGACGATGCCCGCGATCGCATCCTGCGCCGGCGCCGCCTGTCTGAACGCGGTCCGCTGGGTGATGCCGCCGACGGTGGTGGCCAGGAACAGCTCATCGCCAGCCTGGTGCGTGCCGGCGATCGCGGAGGCGAGTTCGCGCGCCTGCTCGAAGAGCTCACCCTGGGAGTCGCGCAGCGTCATCGAGCGCGAGTTGTCAACGACGATCGCCGAGGCCGTCTCGACGCGCGCACCGAATAGCGTCGCCCATTCGCTCTGCACGGTCGGCCGCGCGAAGGCAAGCACGATGAAGGCGATGGCCAGCGTGCGGAGAGCCAGCAGGAGCCACTGACGTAGTCGCATGCGCCGCATCGCCTGCCGCTCCACCTCCCGCAAGAATTGCAGCGACGAGAAGTCCACCCTCCGCGGCTTGCGGAAGTTGAACAGGTGGATCAGGATGGGGATGGCGGCTGCGGCAAGGCCGAGCAACACCAGCGGGTTGAGAAACGTCATGCGCCGGATCGGTGCGGGGCCGGAAGATGCGCCCGTCCGGCGCTCCAATCAACGGCCCCCAATCGCGCGCTCGTGCCCTGACGTTGCAGGGGCACCCGCCCTAGTCGGCAGGTGCCCCCGAATTGCCACTACCCACTTCGGGCGGATCAGTATGTCGCGTCCGCCGCGACGCCGCAGAGTTCGCCCGAGAGGTTGAACTGAAGCTCGCCGAAGGGGCTACTCTGATACGTGGGGTCCGTCATAGTTATCAGCCCTTCATTGTGCAGGGTGCCCGATGCGTTCTCGAAGACCCCGGTCCCGCGAACGATCTCCATCTCGGTGCGAACCTCGCAGGCGGTTGCCGGACCGTCCTCTACGGGCGTGCACGTAGCCGTGTCTGTGGTCCAGAACTCCCCGGCGTCCGAGACGAAGTAGTGCTGCAATTGGAGATGCTGGATGCCGTCTTCGACCTCCATGGCAGTCACCACTGAGGAAAGCATTCCCGAGTAAGGCCCGAGGTTGACGTTGAAGGGGAGGGCGCCGCCACCAACCACGGGTTCGCTGGAGCCAGGGATACTGACCGGCTGGCCGAGGTGAGCATCTCCTGAGGCGGAGAAAGCGAAGCAGCCATCGGCAGGGTCGCCGGCAAGTAAGAGTAAGAGGATGAGCGTGCTCATGGAGCCAAGTAATTGAGGTGAAGGGGGATGATAGGGTTTTCCTTCTTGCTAGCGACTGGCCACGATGGAAAACCGCCCGAAACCCGAGTTGGCGCCGGTGTGGACCCGGTAGATGTAGGTCCCCGATGCGAGACCTCCAAGATCCAGTCGCAGGTCGTGATATCCGGATGTGAAGTCGCCGGCGACCGGCACGGCCACGCGTCGGCCGAGCACGTCGAAGACCTCGACCCGTACATGCGCATGAGTCGGGAGTGCCATGCGGAGGGTCGTGTACCCGGGCGCCGGATTCGGGTAGTTCGGCGAGAGCTCGAACGCTAGCGGGAGGCCACCGGGCGGATCGTCGGTGTTGACAAATGGCGCGGTCGTGAAGGAGTACGTCTGCGACCACGGGCTATAGTCCTCACCGTCCGTCGCTCGGACGCGCCAGTAGTAGGTCGTCAGGTGCTCGAGTTCTCCCGGGTCAACCGACGTTTCCTCGATCCCCTCCAGCGAGAAGACGACTTCCGTCATGGCCGCATCGGTGGCGAGCTGCACGTGGTATGCGGTCGCCCCGGCCGCGCTCTGCCAGACCAGCGTGGTCGTGATCGGGACATCGGTTGCGCCGTTCGCAGGCAATGTGAGCGCCGGTGGCGGCGGGCCTGTAGGAGTGCCGCTCACAAGGAGAATCAGGTGCGTGTCGGAGTAAATCGGTGTGACGGCCATTCCGCCGGGAAGCCCGAACACCTCCACGCTGGGAAACTGGCCTTGCCGCGAGCCGAACGTCATCACCACGAACTGGTCGCCGTCGTCTGGGATGAACCCGTTGAGGAAGTCGACGCGCAGGTTGCCCACCAGGTGGGCCTGGCCCGAGACTTCGACTCGGTCGTGGTCGACACCAACGAGGGCACCACCAATGCCGAGCTCGATCGAGGCCGCGTTCTCCGTCATGGGGAGGTCGCCGGTGACGGTCAGAACGCCGGTCGTGCGTCCCTGGGTGCCGCCCGAGGAGTGGCCAAGCACGAGCGCGATGTTGTCGGCGAAGCCGTTATTTGCAGTCCCGGCGAAGCGCGTCGAGGTGAGGGTCAGCAGGACGGATCGTGTGCCGGTGGGCAGGACGCCCGCTGCCTCACGGAAGAGGAGTTTGGTTTCGAAGTTTCGGTCCGCGGCGGTCACCGGGCCGAGAGTCACCGCACTGATTTCCGCGGACTCGGCGTCGCGGAAGGAGGCCGTCAGGGCCATCTGGTCGTTCTGCACCGAGAACCCTCCCAGCCACGCGGTGAGGTCGTACTCGACTACGCCAAGATCAACCAGGGATGCGATCTCGGAGATGCTGATCGTCTGGGTGATGGTGCTGCTCGCGCCGATGCCGCCCCAGAAGAAGCGGCCTCCGCGGTCCTTGGGTCCGGGATCGCTCGAACTCAAATACGTCTGCTCGCTGCCGACGTAGTCGTAAGGAAGGATGGTCATCGGTCCAGAGTCCGTCCAGCCGGCGATCACCACGTTGGTCGTCTCACCACCGAATGTTCCGCGCTCGGCGTCGCCGTTGGCAACGAGGTTCGTCCCGAAGACCGGCCGCAGGCCGGGCGCCAACACACCGTCATTGGCGAGAGCAGTCGAGGCGACGTTCACGGTACCGCCGCCAAGGATCACGCCCGACGCCGCGTTTATCAGGTTCGGGGCGCTCACCTGGAGGGCCTGATCGGGATGGACTATCACGCGGCCCGCGTTCGTGAACGACGTACCCGTGCCGGAGACGGTGAGACCGCCGGCCCGGAGTACCACATCGCCCGTATTGACGTGCGCCGCGTCTGCACGATTGATGGTGAGCATCCGATCGATCCGAAGCGAGCCCTGGTTGTCGATCTCTGCGTTCAGATTGTTCGTCGCCGGGGTTGGTGACATCGATCCAGAATGCAGAACTCCCGTATTGACGAGTGTACCGCTCGAGACCGTGAGGTCGCCGCGCCAGTTGCTCGCCAGGTTGCCGAGCTCGATCTCGCCATCGTTCGTGAATCCGTTGCTGACAGTTAGCAGCACATGCCCGATGCTACTGTTACCGAGTACGCGGAGGGCCGCACCGGGAGCGTTTGTGAGCACCTCACTGTTCACTGCACTATTGCCCACGGCGCGCACCTCGCCCTGATTGTGGAGGTCGGCGTTCATCGTCGCACCATTCAGGTTGAGTCGCCTGCCGGCAGTTACCAGAAGGTTGCCTGGGCCATGCACGACGGTGTTCATGAGCGTGATGTCGAGGTCGGCGGTCTGCACATTCTGCGCGAGATTGACCGTGGTGCTCGAGAGAGTCACAATGCCGACCTCGTCGAGTATGGTTGGCTCGCCGCCGGTGATCGAACCTGACTGGATGAAGACCGTCGCCCCAGTGATGGCCAGCGTACGCAGTGGCTCAATCGTGATCGAGCCACTTTGAAGGAATGCACCCAATTCCCCTGACTGTGTGAACGTGAGATCCCCCCCTGCGATCTGAATCGTGCCCGAATTCCGGTGGATCACGTTCGGCTTGTTGACGGTCAGCGTCCGGTCGATAGTGAGCGTCCCGCGGTTGTCGAGCTCAGCGTTCAGATTGTTCGTCGCTGGAGTCACCCCCGTGGACATGGAGATGATCGTGCCCTCGTTCACCAGTGCGCCACTCGTCACAGCGAGATCGCCGCGCCAGGTGCTTGCCGTGTTGCCGAGCACGATCTCGCCGTCATTCGTGAACCCGCCGGCGATGGTGAGCATCACGTGCCCGATGCTGCTGTTGCCGAGGCTGCGGATTGCAGCATTCGCGTGGTTTGTAAGCGTACCCCCATTCAGAGCGCTATTGCCGATTGCGTGTAGCTGGCCGTGATTGTGCACGTCGGTATTGACCGTCGCCCCATTGAGATTGACCGCTTGAGAAGCAGCGATGGTTAGCGTTCCGGGTCCGTTGACCGTCGTGTTGGTGAGGTTCAGCGTGAACCCGTCGACAGTCAGATTTGGAGTGAGATTCAGCGTCGCGGCACTCAATGTGAGCACGCCGCCCTCGCTCGATAGATTTCCGGAGAGCTGGTTCACAGTGCCACCGCTGAACGTTAGCGTGCGGCCCGGGGCGATGGACAGGTCCCCGCTGTTCGAGAATGTGGGAGAGGTGCCAGAC
>JBJHBB010000086.1:0-7517 GCA_050485265.1 Rhodothermales bacterium
CCTATGACTCGGCATGGACGAGCGATGGACCTCTAGGCCCAGGGTGGCGGTTTGGACTCGACGTGGGCCTTACAGTAGGCGAGGGCGAGGTCAGGGTACGCGGCGGTCATCTGCATGGTCTCGTATTCGACGAGGTTCCTGTTGGTAAAGAGGGTCGGTTAGACGAATTCGGCGTGTCGTTGCAAAACCATCCCGACACATTCGTCCTAGTTGAGTCCGCGACGAAACAGTGGGTCTTTCCCAAAACGAGAGTCAGCGGGACGTTGCGTCCGAGTGCAATATTAGGCGCGAATGAAGCGAAGCTGAAGCTCGAGCACCGGGACAAGCAGATCGTGAGACTCATCACCTCGGAAGGGGTCCGTTTGGACTTCGATTGGGGTGGGGGACGCCTGGTATCGATCACTCGTAGCTACCGAAACCGACCGGTGCGTCTACGGGAATTCGACTACAGCGGTAGAGGCGAACTCACGTCGGTCACGGACTCAAACGGCCATTCCACAAGGTATTCCTACGATGGCGGTTTACTTGTAGGAGTGACGCGACCGAGCGGGCTGAGACAGTATGCCTGTTATGATGACAACAAGCACTGTGTCGGTATCTGGGATGATCAGGGCAACCTGGTGCAAGCCCTCTTCGACCCTGCTCGCATGGTCTCCCGCGCTTGGGACCTCGAGGGTTCGCAGCACTTGTTCAAGCACGTGATGGGTAAGCTCGTGCTCGAGCGCACGACGCCCAGTGGACATAGCCAAGGATTCTACTACGACGAAGCCGAAAGGCTGGTCGGCTACTCGGACGCGACCGGCCAAACGGTTACGTTTCAGCGTCTGGACCCCACATCGGGTGAGTATCAACAGATCGATTCACAGTCACGATACGTGGGTGCCGAGTACGACGACGGTGGTCGGCTCGTGCAGGTGACCGGCGCGTCCTCTGAGCTTGTCCGAGTCGAATACGGCGACCAGGAGACCAGGATCTTCGATGCGAGCGACAACCTCATCGGCATCAAGCGAGACAGGGCGGGAAAAAGCACACGCGTCACATCTCCGGAGTCTCGAGAGCTTGTCATCGAGCGATCTGAAGATCAGTTATTGATCAAGCACTCCGCCGGCACACTGCTCAGGCAGACCGTCGATGATGCCATGCGTGTGACACTCTCGACTGACGGACTTGCACGGCAAACCAGGCGCAACTTCGATCCGGAGGGACGGCTTACGACTGTCTCGAACGGTACGTACTCGATTGACTTTCTCTACGACCGAGACGGTCTACTGGTCGGAACGAAGGACTCGGAGCGTCAAGGTTGGCGGGTGCGTCGCGATGGGCTCGGGCAGCCTACGGAAGTTGATCGCGGTGGACGAACGTTCCAGGTCCGGCACGATTCCGCAGGAGCTTTGCTAGGCGTCGCGGAGGGGGAGGGGCGCAGGGCGATCCTACGCCGAGATCCGTCTGGACGAATCGTTGCCATTGAGGGCCCCGCAGGACCCGTCGTCACCTACCAATACGACGATTCGGAGGTGAGAGCTGTCTCTGCCGATGGAAGCGAAGCATCGTACTCCCTGGCAGGTGATCTAACCAATCACCGCAAGGGAGATTCTTTCGAGGAGCTGCTCTATGACAGTGGGGGCAATGTTCTGGCGTGGCTACTCAAGGAGGACACGACCGAGAGATCTGCCGTTTTCGGTTTCGATGACCGTGGCCAACTCAATCTCATCAGCCTGACCGGCCTGCTCGACCATCTGCAGAATGTGTCCGTCACACACGATCGCGACGGCTTTCTAACTGGTCTTGATGACGCTAATGGACTGGCGGTCGCCATTGCTCGTGACATGCTGGGTCGGCCGGCAGAGATCGCGTCACCCTCGGGAACGGTCATCTGCACTACCGACCGTGCAGGTCGGCTAGCGGAGTTCTCGATAGACGGTGGCACGATGCGCATCGAGTATGACGATCTTGATCGCGTCCTCGACATCCAATGTGACGGAGGACTGAGCAAACCTGAGCAGATTGAGCTGCGTAAACCGGGCTCGGAGGCGCTCATTGAGTTGAATGCTCAACTCGCCGTTGGCATAACAAGGGGAGGGGTGGCTCTCCTCACCACGATCGGTTCAGTTCATCTCCCAGTCTATTGCCGTCCGGAGATACGGTGTCCTGCACTCCGCTCAAGCGATGCCCTGGCACTCTCGATTCTTCGAGGTTGGAAGGCCTTGTTCGGGCGGCCACGAGATGTGGGACCAGAGGCGCTACGGCAATGGAGCGAACATGCGTTGCTAGAGGATGATTGGTCGCTTTTGCGGATTCCGCTCGTCTGGAACGTCTTCCCGCTCTTGCAGAGCCACGCCTTCACGGCCGGTCTGCCAGAGGCTTCTCCGGGCCGTCCCATAGGAAGCCTGGCAGCCCATCAGCCGGATCAGAGGCGCACGTCCCATGACCTCCTCACGGGTAGCCATCGATCGGGTGCATTGCGTGACTATCCCTTGAATGAGTCTCGGGTCGGTTGGACGCTCGGTCTGCGTTCGCTGCCTTGCCCGGTCGACATGACTCTTGATCGCCTACTCGACATGGTGAGTACGTGATGGAGTCTCCAATGCTCGACACCGATTCCTGGGGACCCGGTGCTGACCTCAACGGACAGGACCTTTCCAGTCGTGAACTGACCGGCCTGGACTTGACTGGCGCCGTTCTCGCAGGAGCGGATCTGCGCGGGAGCACCCTGACCGACTGCTCACTCGAGGAGGCGTCGCTTGAAGGCGCCGACTTGCGCGGTGTCACACTCACTGGGGTCTCTCTGCGGGCAGCGAATCTCCGCAGTGCCCGCCTCGATGGCGCAACACTCCAAGTCTGCACACTTGAGGACGCATCGGCTCGAGGAGCGTCCGCGGTCGGCGTGGTCATGACAGAGTGCAACGCGGCGCGATTGCAATCTCCAGGCGTCGACTTCTCCGATGCCGATCTATCGAAGTCGTACTTCGGAGACGCCGACCTTTCCGGCTGTCGCTTTCAAAGAGCTACGCTCAAGGAGCTCGTTGCTCCTGGGGCCGAGATGGCGCGTGTCATCCTCGATGAGGCCAACCTCGAACGGGCCAATCTTGAACGAGCAAACCTCGTCGAATGCAGTGCGCGCGGCGCCGTTCTTTCAGGCTCAATCCTTCAGGAGGCTGTCGCTGCAAAGTCAGACTTCTCTGACGCAACCATGGTGGCACTTTACGGTCGTCGAGGCGATTTCTCGAGGTGCATGTTCATCGGCGCACGCATGAGCCTCGTAGTATTTGAACGAGCGTCGCTGGCGGGGAGTCAGGTTCAGCGCACCGAACTGGCCTTCGCAAACCTGGCCTTCGCTGATCTGAGACGACTCCGGATGGCTGAGGTTGATGCCAAGTTTTGCAACTTCGTCGGTGCCGAGTTCAACGGAGCGGTGGCCGATCGGGTCGACTTCCTGGCGTCGGACTTCTTCTGGTCGAATGTTGGTGAGATGACGTCCAACCAGTGTGACATGGAGTCGGCTCGCCTGCCGAACGACACCCCCATCATGTACGGGCCCGCATCCTCGATGCCGAGAATCGTCCCGAGACCGCTCTACGTGACGGCGGCCACCGATGCGGACATTGCTCGACTCAACCAAACCTGAGCGAGTCGATGCAGATCGCCAATAACACAGGGTTCGAAGATGGCGTGGTAGTCGGACCTGGCTCGTCGGGTGACATGCGCCTCGGGGTCGTGGTCAAGGGGACGTTCCTCATTCCCCAGCAGCCCGACGGGGTGGTGGTCGCTTCTGCAGAACAATTGGAGCTGCTGACCGGGGATGAGTACTTCGACGGGGACGTCATGGGAAGCGTCCAGTTTGAAGCCGATGCAGTTGTCGAAAAGCCGCTCGTGGACGTCGTCGTGGTGGGCAGGGCGTATGCCCCGGGAGGACGGCCGAGCACCCGCGTGAACGTCGCATTGCGGGTGGGACGGCACGAGTGGGCGCTGCAGGTCACCGGATCCCGGCAGTGGCTCTTTCCAAGCAGAGCCGTGCTCGTGCCGGCTATCTCCGATCCCGAGCCCTTTCTCACCGTCCCTCTGCGCTACGAGCGCGCCTATGGTGGCTTCGATCACAGAGGCAAGTCGTGGTGTGCCGAGAATCCGATTGGACGCGGGTACATCGGTAAGAAGACGCGGGAATCGGTTCACGAAGCGCTCCTTCCAAACATTGAGAGTCCGCAAAAACCCATACGGTCATGGGACGACCGGCCTCCGACCGCCGGTTTCGGATTCGTACGCAAAGACTGGCTGCCTCGAAGCCGCTATGCCGGATCAGTAGCGGGCACGCTCGAGCCGGATGACGACACGGGTCTGGCTGCAGACTTCGATCCTCGGTTCTTCAATGCCGCGCATCCAGACTTGCAGATTTCGAATCTCGCAGGTGACGAGACAATTGAGTTGCAGCACCTCACCGAAGACGGATATAGACGATTCAGGCTACCCGGCACTCGGCTGGCGGCCACGTTTGTGGTGATCAAGTCTGGCCACAGTCCCACTGAGGACAATTCGATGGCCGAGGGTAGCACGGAGGCACTCCAGCAAGACATGCGCCTCGACACCCTGGTGCTTCTACCTGATCGGAGTCTGCTTTACCTTGTATGGCGGGCTTCGATCTCCTTGAAAACAATTGATATGGACTCCATTCATCGAATTATGGTCGCGCCCGTCTCTGCGACGCGCTGATCCCTTGACCTCGCTGGTCTCGCTACCCGAGTACGACCGGCCCCAAGCCACGAAGAACCATGGACACCTCTCGACCAGTGGGCATGACCATTACCTCAGACCCGGACGGGACCCGGGTCGATACCGCATCCAGCTCGTCGGGGGTCCGGGAGGAGTTGACGGGGATGCGCCTGCTGCTGGTCAGCGATCTCGATCCGGCTGCGGTCAGTGTTGATTGGTCAGCGGGCGATCGTCGGAGGACTTTCGAGAACGCGGACGCCAACGCTTGGCTCGATGAGTTGCGTCCAACCATAGAGGTGTCCGTACCGAATAGCTTGACGGCTGATTCCGAACGCATATCGTTCGAGTTGACCATTGACTCGATGCAGGCGTTTTCGCCGTCTGGAGTGATCAGTCGAATACCCGCGCTGTCGGCAGCTAGCAAAATGCGCGAGGCGCTTGCAGAGGCACAGTCAGGCTCGCTGTCGTGTACGGACCTTCAGGCTCGATTGGTCGACGCGGGGATGCTCCCGGAGACAGCAGCAGACCTCGTGCGGGCATTGGAACCGGGTCGAGCCGGTGTCGGCGAGGAGGGGAGTGATGAAGCGCTCTCGCGACTCCTGGGGATGGTCGACGTGGGAGGTGGAGACGGAGCGGCTCCGCGTCCGGAGAACCCTGCAGAAGCCGCTCTCGACGCGTTCGTGGGGGCGGTGGCCAGTGGGACGGCACCGGAGGTTGACGTAGAACGGGCCGGTCGGGCAATTGGCGATCTCGACAAGCGTCTGGGTGAGCAACTCGAGGCCATTTACACGGACCCCGAGTTTCGCCGGCTAGAGGCGGCGTGGCGGGGCTTGAAGTTCGTTCTCGACCGCGCTGACTTTCGGCAGGGAATGCGCATCGAGGCGCTTGCGTGCAAGCGCGAGGACCTGGCAGAGGTGGTCCGGCATCAGATACTCGAACCAGAGTATGTCGGTGGAGCCGAGAAGCAGCCCCTGGCAGCGGTGGTTCTTGACTTCGCATTCGGGGCTTCTCCACCAGATATCGATGCGCTGAGTGACTTGGCGGCCACCGGAGCGAGTCTCCAGGTGCCATTCGTGGCGGCGGCGGACGCCGATTTCTTTGGCTTCGACAAACCGACAGATCTTTCGCGCCTTGGTCCGCTTCGTCAGCACCTAGCGACAGAGGAGTACATCGGTTTTCGCAAGCTCAGAGAGATGCCGGATGGACAGTTCCTCTGCTTGAGTCTGCCTTCGTTCTTACTGCGCGATGCTTCCTCGCATGAAGCGCTGCAGGCGTCGGGTGAGCTCTGGGGTAATGGAGCGCTACTCGTTGCCGGAGCGATCCTGGGCAGTCATGCTCAGACGGAATGGCCCACGCACGTAGGGAGCCGGAAGGTAGACGACCTGGTGGTCCGCAAGACTCGGATGGGAGCACTACCGGCAGCCGTGAGCTTCGCCGATCGACTCGCCCTAGATCTTGCGGAGTTCGGGTTCTTCGCGTTCAGGGCACCCTTGAATCGGGACCACGTCGTTTCCAGTTACCCTGCCATGGTCAAGCGCGTGGGACCCCAGGAGGGCGAGGAGGCTCATGCGCAGGCTACGCTCCCTGCCGCGCTATTCTCCGCGCTGGCTGCCCACCGTGTGCTGCGCCTTCAGGCCGAGATGACATCGGAGGATGCGGATGCGACAGCAGTCGAACTTGAGCGCCGAATGCGTTCATTTCTGGGTAGCGGCCTCGACGACGGTGCCGTTACGATTCAGCATCTGCAGGAGCACGATGACGAAGAGAACCGCGTCTTCGGCATCCGACTCCGTCCACCAACCACGATAGTCCCCAATCCATTTGGCCTCGTGCTTGGAGCGACGATACCGCGTCAGGCGAATTGACACGTGCCCAGTAACCGCACTCCTCCCGGATCTGACGGAGCTGCGCCTTCGGCGCAGACCCCCAGAATTCGTATCGAAGGCAACGGAGTGTCACGGGAGTTTGGACACAGCTTCGAGATAGGACGGGACGAGGAGGCGGATCTGGCGTTAACCCAAGAGGCCCGTGTCAGCCGACACCATGCCGCCCTTCGCCTCGAGGACGGCAAGTGGTACGTGGTAGATCTCGGAAGCCGGAATGGCACTTTGCTTGACGGCCAGCGAGTCGACAGGGCACTGCTTCCGCCGCACGGCTCGATTCAACTTGGGGATGGCGGGCCGGTGTTCAAGGTTCAGGTAGTTGGACGGGCCGAAGTACGGCCAGCAGTGGCCTCCGCGCACCCAACGCCAGAGGATCCACCAGCCACGAGCCACATCGGTGGCGATGGCGCGGGAACAGGACACGGCCACGCGAGGCGCGAAGCGGAGGCCGAAGATTTGTCAGTGAGTCGTGTCGTGAGCCACTACTTCGGCTCAGATGGACCTGCAGGGGAGAGGACGCGCTTCATCCGTCAAGCCTACGCGCGTGTTCAGGAGCAGCAGCGTCGGCGCTACTCGGTGCTGATCATTGCGGCGCTGGGCGTTGGGGTGATTGCGATTGCGTTTGCCGGCTGGCAGGCGTATCGCAGCCATCAAATAAGGGCATCAGCGGAGGCCCTTTTCTACCATATGCGCGAACAAGACCTCGCGCTGGCGTCCCAGATAGCGGCGGGCGTCGAGCTTTCGCCGGAGCAGTTGGCCGAGATGACGGCGCGTCGTCAGCGTGCGGCGGAGGCCTATCAGGGGTTTGTCGAGGAACTCGGAGTGTATCGGCGCCTGTCGGAGGAGGAGCGCCTGATTTACAACGTAGCTCGGAAGTTCAACGAGAGCGAGTTCACGATTCCGGCCGGCTTCGTTCGCGAGGTACAGGGC
>JBJHBB010000087.1:0-7508 GCA_050485265.1 Rhodothermales bacterium
GCGTGGACCAGTCCGAGCTGGCCGTTCGCTGCGGCCACTGGCCGCTCTATCGATATGACCCCACGCGGACGGAGCCCGGTCAGAATCCCTTCCAACTCGATTCGAAGCCACCGTCGATCTTCTTCCGCGACTATGCCTACCGCGAGAACCGGTACCGAGTCCTGCAGCAGGTTAATCCCGATGGGGCTGCTGCTTTTCTCAGGGCTGCGCAGGACAACGTGAACCGGCGGTGGCAGGACCTCAAGCGAAAGGCGCGCATCGAGGAATCAACGGATGGACCGCCTCCACTCGGGTCGAAGCCGAAACCGACGATCGCACCTCGTGCGGTGCCTCCCCCTTCACCCCAGACTTCCGGCTGAATCCGATGGATCTCTCGACTTCCTACCTGGGGCTGCCCCTCTCGCATCCCATCGTGCCTTCCGCTTCGCCATTCTCGGAAACGTTGGATGGAGTGCGATCCCTGGAGGATGCGGGCGCGCCCGCCATCGTGATGCACTCGCTGTTCGAAGAGCAACTCACAGCCGACAGCCGGCAGCTGGACCATTACCTGAGCTTCCTGTCGAACGCGCACGCCGAAGCCCTCACCTACTTCCCGGAGCAGTGGGAATACCACGTCGGTCCGGAGCAGTACCTCAACAAGATTCGTGCGGCGCGCGAGGCCGTAGCGGTCCCCCTCATTGGTAGCCTGAACGGCGTATCGGGCGGCGGCTGGGTCGAGTACGCGCGAATGATCGAGGAGGCCGGGGCGCACGCCCTCGAGCTAAACGTCTACTACCTGCCGACCGACCCCTGGCTCACTGGACGGGACGTCGAGAAGATGTATGTGGATGTCGTGACGGACGTTCGTGCGGCGATCACCATTCCCCTGGCCCGTCAAGGTCGGGCCTTACTTCTCGGCCATGGCGAACATGGCGCAGCGCCTCGTCGAGGCCGGGGCCGACGCGCTGGTGCTGTTCAACAGGTTCTATCAGCCCGACATCGACCTGGAGCGCTTGGAGGTCCAGCCAAATCTGGTCCTCAGCACGTCTTACGAGATGCGGTTGCCGCTCCGATGGATCGCGCTTCTCCACGGCAGGGTCGACGTTGACCTCGCCCTCACGACGGGCATCCACAACTTCGAGGACGTGCTCAAGGGGATGATGGCCGGCGCAAACGTCACAATGGTTGCTTCGGAACTACTCCAGCGCGGACTCTGCCGGATCGAGGAGATGAGGCAGGCGATCGCCGTCTGGATGGAAGAGCACCAGTACGTCTCGATGCAGCAACTCCGCGGCAGCATGAGCCAGCGACACGTGGCCGAGCCCGCGGCATTCGAGCGCGCCAATTACATGAAGGTCCTCCAATCCTGGCGGCCCGACCCGGCCTCCGGAGCCAGTCAACTCCTCGCAGGTTGAGAGCCGGCAAGCGGGGGACGGGGGACGAGCTCGCGGTGCGCCCAGAGTACCCAGACGCCGAACAGCACCATCGCAACGGCCTGGTGAGTCACCCCAAGGGTGACCGGCACGCGGTAAAGGAGCGTTAGTACGCCCAGCAAGTACTGGACGCCTACGAGCGCCAGGAACGCGCCGGCCCATCGGATGGTGGTTCGCTCGAGCCGCTTCCGGATGGCTCCAACCAGCACCACGACGGCACCCACGAGCAGGATGGTCCCGACGAGCCGGTGCATCCACTGCACCGCGATGGAGTTCTCGATGAGGCTCAGGATGGCAGGCTCCGACGTCATCATTCGGGGAGGGATTAGCGTGCCACCCATCAAGGGGAAGGTGTTGTAAAACAGTCCGGCCTTCAGTCCGGCGACGAAGGCACCCCACAGGATCTGCAGCAGCAGCAGCACCCCAGTCACCCAGATGCCGATGCGCACGAAGGGGTCCGCGCGCCGCTCCTCACCGGGGCGGATGGACAGCTGCGCGGCAATCCACAGGCACATCCCGAAAATGGCGAACGCGATCATCAGATGGGCCGCCAGTCGATAGTGGCTCACGGCCGGGCGGTCGACGAGGCCGCTCATCACCATGAACCACCCCATGAAACCCTGCAGTGCGCCCAATCCAAACAGTGCAAGAAGGCGCCAGACTAGCGGTCGGTTGAGGTAGCGCTTGACCGCAAAGAACGCGAACGGGATGATGAACACCAGGCCGATCAGCCGGGCCACCATGCGGTGCAGATACTCCCAGAAGTAGATGAACTTGAACTCTGAGAGCGTCATGCCCTGCCGGAGCTGCTGGTACTCCGGGAACTGCCTGTACTGATCGAAAGCAGCCAGCCACTCGGCCTCGTTCAGAGGGGGAATGACACCCATGATCGGCTGCCAGTCGACGATCGACAGGCCCGACTGAGTAAGACGCGTGATTCCGCCGACAATGAGAATCAGTAGCGTCAATGCAGCTCCCAGCCAGAGCCAGATTCGCATAAGCCGCCGGCGATACTCTGGAATCGCTATGCGCCAATCCTGTTCGACTGCCTGTGAATGCGACATATCGGTCGGACGACGGAGCTCGTTCTCGACTACCGGCATGGGCACTGCTCGACTGCTGATAGTTGGTTCTCGCCGCCGCTCCGCTGTGTGCGGCCGGCGCGCGGGTCAAGCTTACTGGGCCGCAGGCGCTCGATTGTTGAACTCACCGGTAGATCGGTCCGGCGGGCGGCCAGCCGGGAGGTCAGTATCTTGACAGACACCTCATTGACCACCTCTTAGATGAATCACCGCCTGTACTTGCTCGCGATCGCCGCGCTCTTGATTGCCCCGACGGCATTCGCGCAGATCGCGCCAGAAGACGTCATCCGCCTTCGCACGGTAGGCGCTGTTGCGATCAGCCCCGACGGCCAGAACATTGCCTACTCCGTTACCTCACCGCGAAGTGATGCCGAGGGACCGGGTCGAGCATTCTCTGAGCTGTTCGTGATGCCTTATGGGGGCGGTGAGCCAGTCCAGATCACCGAGCGACCTCAGGCTGCCGGCGCTCCGCAGTGGCTTCCTGACGGACGTCTCGCGTTCGTGACGCGAGTGGCGGACCAACACGATATGGTTCAGGTCTACGCTGTAGGACCCACCGGCGGCGATCTCGAGCGCCTCACCAGCTCCCCGCTCGGCATCATGGCCTTCGCGCCTGCGCCTGACGGTAGCGCGATCTTCTATACCGCCCGTCAGGCGGAAGACCCGGAGCGTGCGCGTCAGCGTGAGCGCGGATTCGACCAGATCGTGTTCGGCGAGGATGAGCGCCATGTTCAGTTGTTCGTTCAGCAGATCGGCCAGTCGGATCATCGCGCCCTGACGCCAGCGGACATGTCCGTTCGCGACTTCGCCGTGTCGCCGGACGGCCGCCGCGTGGCGCTCCAGATGACGGAGACGACGGATGTGGACGCCGACCTGATGTTCCGGCAGATGTACATCGTGTCGACCGCCGGCGGGGACTTCGGGCCGCTGGTACCCACCGAAGGAAAGCTCGGGCCGATGGCTTGGTCACCTGACTCGAGGCAAGTGGCTTTCCTGTCGGCGACCAGAATGTCCGACCCACTCGCCCACTTGATTTACATCACCGAGGTTGGATCAAACACGGCATCCACCCCGATGCGCGACTTCGAGGGGACGGCGGAGTGGATTCGCTGGCGAGACAGCGACAGCATCCTGTTCGCAGCAGTGGAAGGAACGCGGACATCTGCAAACCGGCTGGAAGTCGGTTCAGGTGAGATTACCCGGTTGTTTGGGGGAGACGCCTACATCGCCCGAACGTTATCAGTGGCCGCGGATGGAGACCGTTTTGCGGCGGCGATGAACACCTCGACACACCCTAACGAACTGTTCGCGGGCCGCCTCAGCACCGGCGACAAGGAGCGGCTCACGACCTCGAATGAGTGGCTCGGCGAGCGACGCTTCGCACGTCAGGAAACCATCGAATGGACCGGCTTTGGTGACGAACGTATCGAGGGTGTTCTCGTCTATCCCCTTGACTACGTCGAAGGCCGGCGCTATCCCCTATTGGTTCTCCCGCACGGTGGTCCGGAGGGCATCTCCATCGACGGATGGAATACGGGTGCGCTCTATCCCTCGCACGTGATGGCACGGGAGGGCTATGTCGTCTTGAAACCCAACTATCGTGGATCTGGTGGCCGTGGGCCAGCCTTCTCCATGGCCAATCACCGTGATCTCGGCGGATCGGAGTTTGAGGACGTTCTCCTCGGGATCGATCATCTGGCGGAGATCGGGCTTGTCGATCCCGACCGTGTAGGGATCAGCGGCACGTCGTACGGCGGCTACTTTTCTGCATGGGCGACCACCCGGTACCCGGACCGTTTCCGAGCCGGGATCACATTCGCCGGACTCTCGAACTGGCTCTCGTTCATGGGGACTACCGACATTCCCCACGAGATGGCGCTCGTGCACTGGGATCTCTACTACTGGGACAGCCCCGGTCTCTACAACGATCGCTCACCGGTGACCCACATCACCGAGAACACGCCGCCGACGTTCGTCGCTCACGGACTGGCCGACGAGCGCGTCCATCCCGAGCAGTCACTCCAGCTTTACAATCTGCTCCGCCTGCGCGGCGTGCCTACGGGCCTCGTCTTTTATCCGCGTGAGCCCCACGGATTGCTCGAGCCCGCCCATCAGCTTGACTTCATGCAGCGGATGATCGACTGGTTCGACACGTACGTCCGCCCCTCGACCTCGCCGGCGGCGTCGCGCTAGATAGCCCAGTTCTCGTTCCAGGCCACGGTCGTCTCATGTCGGCCGTGGCCTCCTTTGTAGGCCCGATGACCGATTTAGGATACCGGCTCTCCGACTACGACTTTGAACTGCCCGAGCACCTCATCGCGCAGGAACCGGCACCTGAGCGAGATGCATCACGCCTGCTGGTTTTCAACCGATCCAGCGACGACCGGGTCGATGCCAGATTCTCGGAGATCGACCGCTTTCTCGCTCCGGGCGATTTGCTCGTCCTCAACAACACGAAGGTTTTCCCCGCTCGCCTTCGCGGGACTCGCAGCCCGGGTGGCGGGGCGGCGGAAGTCGTGCTCGTTCAGGAGCGAGAGAACCAGATCTGGGAAGCGCTTGCCAGACCCGGTCGGCGGCTGAAGCCCGGGGCACGCATCAAGTTCGGGAGCGGAGAGCTGGTAGCTGAAGTGGTAGAGATCACCGAGGACGGCCGGCGCCTGCTCCACTTTCACTCGGAGGAGCCTTTCTGGGAGGTTGTCGATCGCCTGGGCGAGCCACCGTTGCCGCCGTACATCAAGCGCCCCGAAGGCACTACCGAAAGTGATCGTGACCGCTATCAGACGGTCTACGCGAGCGAGCGTGGCGCTGTGGCCGCCCCGACTGCTGGACTTCACTTCACCGCCAATGTCCTCGAGCGACTGCGCGACGCTGGCGTTCGAACTGCGGAACTGACGCTACACGTGGGCTACGGGACTTTCGAGCCAGTACGCGTCGACGACCTGCGCGACCATCGTGTACTAGCGGAGCGCTATGAAGTGCCTCACGCAACCGCCTCTCTAGTTGCACAAACAAGGGCTGCTGGCGGACGAATCGTAGCCGTTGGTACCACAACAACTCGTGCTCTCGAGGCAGCGTCTGACGAGGAAGGGAACGTATCTGCAGGACATGGACTGGCTGATCTGACGATCACTCCTGGCTACCGATTCAAGGTCGCTGGAGGGATGGTGACCAACTTCCACCTCCCGCAATCGTCGCTACTCGTGCTCGTGGCGACGTTCGCTGGGCGGCCCGAGACACTCGCGGCCTACCGACATGCTGTGGATCTCGGGTATCGCTTCTACAGCTATGGTGACGCAATGCTGGTTCTATAGCTGCGAACATTCTCGATTCGTGCCGCGTTTAGGGTCATTGCACACCGGAGGCAGTCGCGTCTAGCGGCCGGTGGCACTCCCTTCAATCACCCATCACTCCTCTCATGACGACCAAACTTCTACCGCTTTCGATGGTGCTCATCGGTGCGCTGCTGCTGTTGGCCGCGTGCGATGTCGACACCACGGAGACCACTACTGACAGGGACACCCTTGAGGTGAGCGACTCCCATCTCGATGACCTCCGCTCAGACATCCGCGACCGGCTTGACACCGCGAGCTCCGACATCAACCGGCTCGAGCAGCGCGCTGAGACGGCCCATGAGGATCATCGCGACGATATCCGAAGCAGCGCCGAGGATTATCGGGACGATCATCAGGACCTCGAAGAGCGCCTCGCTGAGGCTGAGAACGAGGAAGATCGGAACGCCCGCCTCGATAGCTACGAGAGCATCCAGAGCGATGCCGCCGACCTTCAGCGGCGCGTCGAGCGCTCGATCCTCGAGTCCGCCGGCGACGCGGACACGCTCGCCGAGGACACACGCAGCTTCATGAGCCGCGTCGACGGCAAAATGCAGTATGCCGAGGGTGACACCCGCGACGATCTCGACGAGCAGCGTCAGGAGATCAACCAGAAGCTCGGTGAGCTCGTTGGAGTATCGCAGGACCGCTTCGAGGAGCTCCGCGACGACATCTCCAGTTCGTACTCGGACCTTCGCCGCGACGCCAACGACGCCTATCTCGACCACGCCCACGATCGGGAGCGCAGGTACAACTAGCGCCGGCTTGATCTGAGCACGACCGCGGCCCGGCCCACCTCGTGGGTCGGGCCTTTCGTTTGCCTAGTGGGTGTGGATCAACCCCGGCAGCAGCATCAATCCAACGCCCAGGACGATCATCACCAATTGCCAGACCGACTTGACGGCCGGCGTGCTGTGGTGGTGATGAAGCTCGGGGATGAGGTCGCTTCCCGCCACATAGATGAACGTTCCGGCGGTGATCGGGAGTAAATACGCCGCGTAGCCGTCTATCACGGCACCGAGCAGCAGTGAGACTCCAGCACCGAGCAGTCCGCACAGACTGACGAGGAAGTTGAATAGCAGAGCACGCTTGGGCTCGAAACCCCCGAACACGAGCACGCCAAACTCTCCCATCTCTTGCGGAATCTCGTGCAGGGCCACGGCCATCGTGGCCACTATTCCCGCCGGGACCGACACCATGTACGCAGCGGCAATCACCATGCCATCGAGAAAGTTGTGCGCTCCGTCCCCGACCAGGTTCATCATCGCGAACGGTTTGACGCGCTGCATTTCCCCGCCCGTCTCGTCGAGCGTCGGCAGCGCGTGGTCGTGCCGCCAGTGGAGGAACTTCTCGAGGATGAAGAACGCGATCACCCCAGCGAGAACGAGCAGGCCAACCTTGGTGCCATCCCCATCCAGTGCCTCGTAAGAGTGAGGGATGAGGTGAATTGCCGCGCCACCGAGCAGCGCACCGACCGCGAGACTTACCAGCAAGAAGAGAATCTTCTCCAGACGCTGCCTGTCGAGAGATAGCGTCAGCGCCCCGATTAGCGAAATGAGGCTGATTAGCGAGACGCTAGCCAGGGCGTATAGCCAGACCATTCGGCGGAGAGGCGGCCAGTTCGAAGAGAGTCAGGAGCCACTGCGGCGGCCGGTCCACCCGCGGCCCCGCGTTTGGTTTCGCCA
>JBJHBB010000088.1:0-7467 GCA_050485265.1 Rhodothermales bacterium
GCCGGAAGCCGCGCCGCCGGGCGGCCCCGAGCCCCCGGCGTACGGCACGGCGTCGCTGGCCGTACCAGTGTCGGACAACGTGGACCTGATCCCGAGAGTGACGCTCAGCTACCTGTTCTATTCGTATGAGAGCGGGCAGGGGGAGGTGTCCGTCCGGTCGCCGGGTGCCATTGCCGGCGTGGGTGTGCGATTCCGCGCGCCGAACATCTCCCTGACGGTCGGCCCGGGGCTCGAGGCCAGGTCGACGTCGAGATCCGTGGCGGGTGTGCGCTCGACGACGCGTCACGCCGGACTTCACCTGATGGGCAACCTGTGGTCGCGGCCGTCGCCGTCGCTGACCTTCACGACCGGCGGCAGCTACAGCTTCGTCAACGATTACGGCAGCGTGGGGGCGAGCCTGCTTCACCGGCTCGCGCTGGGCGAGGACGACCCACTATCCCTGAGCGCCGGTGTGGAAACGCTGCTCATGGGCAATCCGGAAGCGTATGCGTATGGCGGGGGAGGAATCATCGGCACCGGACTGGGCGACGGCAGGACGATGGCCCAGCTGCGCTTCGGCTACCTCTACTATGTGGCCGGAGAAACGCGGGAGGGGAGACCCTACTACGGGATCGGCATCGTCCGCGTGTTCTGAACGCGTGGCTGACGGCGTGACCGGGGTGCTCACGCCGGGTATCTTGCGCGCTGCCTTCACCAGCTGCCACAAGGATGCCCCGAGCCGCCCTGATCGCCTTTCTGCTCGTTTTCGCGCTGCCCGTGCTCGCCCAGAACGGGGACGACGACGCGTGGGACGTGACCGCCCCGTTCGGCCCCACCGAGGACGTCTCGTTCACGACCACGGAGGGGACGTGGATGAGCCTGGACGTCAGCCCGGACGGCTCGGAAATCGTCTTCGACCTTCTGGGCGACATCTACGTGATGCCCATCGCCGGCGGCACGGCGCGCCCGCTCACCAATGACGCGGCCTGGAACGTCCAACCTCGATTCAGCCCCGACGGCAACCTGATCAGCTTCACCTCGGATCGGGAGGGTGGGGACAACATCTTCGTGATGAACCGCGACGGATCCGGTGTCCGCGCTATCACGAACGAAGACTTTCGCCTGCTTAACAACGCCTTCTGGCACCCGGAGGGAGAGTACGTAGTCGCCCGCAAGCACTTCACCGGCACGCGCTCGCTGGGCGCGGGTGAGATGTGGATGTACCACGTCTCGGGGGAGGGGAGCGGCATCCAGCTCACCGAGCGACGCAATGACCAGCAGGACGCCGGCGAGCCGGCCTTCAGCCCGGACGGGCAGTACCTCTACTGGTCCGAGGACATGACGCCCGGGCCGCTGTTCCAGTACAACAAGGACCCGCACAGCGGCATCTACGTCATCCGGCGGCTCGACCTCGAGACGGGAGACATCACCAATCTGACCGGCGGGCCCGGTGGTGCGATTCGCCCGACGCCGTCACCGAACGGAGATTACCTGGCCTTCGTCCGGCGTGTTCGCGATAAGACGGTGCTATTCGTCCGTGACCTCGCCTCTGGCGCCGAGTACCCCATCTTCGACGGCCTCTCGAAGGACCAGCAGGAGACGTGGGCCACATTCGGCGTGTACCCCAACTTCGCCTGGCTGCCGGGCGGAGACGCGCTGGTCGTTTGGGCGCAGGGCGGTCTGTGGCGGGTTGGGGTCGAGCGGAACGTTGTGCTGACGACGGCCGAGCGTATTCCCTTCCAGGCTCAGGTCGAGCGGCGGATCCACGAGGCGGTGCGATTTGACATCGAGGTTCATCCCGAGCGTTTCCCGGCGCGCATGATCCGGCACGTGCACACCGCGCCCGACGGTCGCTCGGTGGTGTTCAATGCGCTGGGAAGTCTCTGGGTCAGCGATCTGCGTGGGGGCGCGCCGCGCCAACTGACGCCTCAGGGCAAGCACGCCTTCTTCCCCGAGTTCAGCCCCGACGGGCGGTCGGTGGTCTACGTGGGTTGGGACGACGAAGCGCTGGCAACCATCTACACGATCCCCGTGGCCGGCGGGAATCCCCGTGCACTAACCACGCGGCCCGGCTACTACCGCAATCCCCGATTCAGCCCGGATGGAAGCCGGATCGTGTTCGAGCGCATCGGTGGCGACGGCATCCTGGGCACGGTACACGGCACCGAGCCAGGACTGTACTTCATCTCCGCTGGCGGAGGCGAGATGACGCTGATCACCCGGCAGGGCCGCGAGCCGCGCTTCGCTCCCGACGGCGATCGCGTCTTCTTCCTGACCGGTTTCGGGATTGGTAAGGAGTACAAGAGCGTCCGCTTCGACGGCGGGGACGAGCGCACGCATTTCGATTTGCAGTACGTGAACCAGGTTGTGCCGAGCCCGGACGGGCGGTGGGTAGCCTTCACCGATCTGCACAACGCCTACATCGCGCCGTTCCCGCAGACCGGTCGGCCGCTGGCGCTCGCGCGCGACATGCGCTCGCTTCCCGTGTCGCGCATCACTCGGGACGCGGGCTGGTACCTGCACTGGAGCGCTGACGGACAGCGTGTTCACTGGTCGCTCGGCCCGGAGTACTTCACCAAGGAGGTGCGCGAGGCGTTCGCTTTCATGCGCGGAGATGGGGAAGAAGTCGCAGGTCCGCCCGAGACCGGCTACGACCTGGCTCTTGAAGTTCAGGCGGACATTCCCAGCGGGACGATCGCGTTTACGGGCGCGCGCATCATCACAATGGATGGCGACCAGGTCATCGAGGACGGCACGCTCGTCGTCGAGGGCAACCGGATCGTGGCCGTAGGCGCAGCGGGACAGGTGACGGTCCCTGCCGCGGCGGAGGTGATCGATGCCTCGGGGACGACCATCATGCCCGGGATGATCGACGTCCACGCCCACATCCGTCCGTCCGGTTCGGGGATCACCCCGCGGCAGTCCTGGTCCTACCACGCGAACGTGGCATTCGGCGTCACGACTGCACACGATCCCAGCGCGAATACGGAGATGATCTTCTCCGAGGGCGAGATGCTCAGAGCGGGACGGATCGTTGGCCCGCGCCTCTTCTCGACCGGGACCATTCTGTATGGCGCGGACGGTGATTTCCGAGCCATCATCAACTCCCTCGATGACGCTCGCAGCCACCTCCGCCGGCTGCAGGCTGTAGGTGCGTTCTCGGTCAAGTCCTATAACCAGCCGCGTCGGGATCAGCGGCAGCAGGTGCTACAGGCCGCACGCGAGCTGGGGATGATGGTCGTACCCGAAGGGGGCTCGTTCCTGCAGCACAACCTGAACATGATCGTTGACGGCCACACCGGCATCGAGCACGCTGTACCCGTCTATCCTCTTCACGACGACGTGGTGCAGCTTTGGGCTGCTTCCGACGTCGGATACACGCCGACGCTCGTGGTGGGCTACGGTGGCCTTTGGGGCGAGGAGTACTGGTACCAGGAGTCGGACGTCTGGGAGCACGATCGCCTGATGTCATTCACACCGCGGGCGATCGTGGATCCGCTTGCAATCCGCCGCGGGACGATGCCCGAGTGGGACTACAACCACGTTGGACTGGCCGCGGCAGCGCGCGACCTCGTTGAGGCCGGGGTGAGGGTGCAGTTGGGAGCGCACGGCCAGATGCAGGGACTGGCGGCCCACTGGGAGCTCTGGAGCTTCGTGCAGGGCGGAATGACGCCCCTGCAGGCCATCAGGGCGGCGACCCTCGACGGGGCGTACTACCTGGGGATGGATGGAGACCTGGGCTCGCTCGAACCTGGCAAACTGGCCGACCTGATCGTACTCGAGGCTAATCCGCTCGAAGACATTCGTAACACCGACCACATCCGATTCGTGATGCTCAACGGTCGCCTGTACGATGCATCGACCATGGATGAGATAGCGCCCACTCCGCGCGAACGGGAGCCTTTCTGGTTCGAACGACCCGGTTCCAGCGATGAGGCCGTCTGGCGCGATCACGTAAAAGCTGTCAGCAAGCACGCTCACTGACGGAACCAATACGGTTATGCCAGGTGGCAATTGAAACCTGCCAACTGGCATTCGCATGAGCATCGCCGAAGTCCTGGAGCCCACGACCCGAAGAGCCCATCCCGGATGGTCTCTCGGCCTCCGAGCCAAGACGGCTGCCGAGATGATATCCCGGGTGGAGCGCGGGTTCACGACGGCTACCCTCGACCGGATCAAGCGGCGGTTGGATCTCAGCACGGACGAGGTCGCCGAGGTCATTGGTGTTTCTGCGCGCACGCTCGCACGTCGCCGGGATTCCGGCAGGCTGGAAACCGTGGAGTCGGATCGCCTCATGCGGCTGGCCCGTCTCTTCGAGCGGGCCGTGGCGGTGTTTGGAGCCGAGGATGAGGCGCGCCGCTGGTTCCATCAGTCACAGCTCGGACTCGGTGGCGCTACGCCCCTCGAGTTCGCGCGAACGGAACCGGGTAGTCGCGAAGTCGAAGCCTTGCTCGATCGGATCGATTTCGGCGTGCTCGCCTGAGCGGGCCGATGCCGCGCGCCTGGCGAATCGTCCATCAAAAGTACACGGCCTCGGCGTTCGATGGCGAGGGTGCCCGTAGGGTCGGCGGGCGCTTCAACAGTATCGGCACGCCGGTGGTTTACTGCGCGGATTCGCTGGCGTTGGCCGTCCTCGAGGTGCTCGTCCATCTACCCTCGTATCGTTCGATCGGGCAACGCGTGGCCTATCCGCTCTCGTTTGACGAAACCCTCGTCACGGATGCGGCGATCAGTGATCTTCCCCGCGATTGGCGCCGTTCGCCGCCTGGACGCACGACACAGGCAATCGGTGACGACTGGGTGCGGAGTGCGTCGACGGCCGTCCTGCGCCTCCCCTCGGTGATCGTCCTCCAGGAATCGAACTACATCCTCAATCCCCATCATCTCGATTTCGATGAGATCGAGATTGGACCGATCCAAACCATCGACATCGACCCCCGTTTGTTGAAATCCCGGCAGGAAGCAAACTGACTGTAGCCGACGAATCGACCGAGTGTTTTCCGATGCCGTTCACCGAGATATCTGGCGTACCCGTCTTTGGCGATCCGCTCGAGAACGCCGTCGAGCAGATCCTGAGGTGTGCCCGGGACGCAGATGCAGTCGCGCTGATGGCGGATCACCATCTGGGTTACTCCGTGCCCATTGGTGGCGTAGTGGCTTACCAAGAGCACGTGAGCCCGTCGGGGGTGGGATACGACATTGCCTGCGGCAACAAGGCCGTATTGCTGGACGCCAGTGCCGAGGACGTCCGCCGCGACATCAGTCGGATCATGGATGAGATCTACGACGCGCTGTCATTCGGCGTGGGTCGGAAGAACCGTGAGGATGTTGACCACGTGCTCTTCTACGACGACCCGGCCTGGGACATCCCCGTGGCGTCGTCCCTGAAAGGACTGGCTAGGGACCAGCTCGGCACGATCGGAAGCGGTAACCACTACGTCGATCTCTTCGTCGACGAGCAGGAACGCGTCTGGGTGGGAGTCCACTTTGGCTCGCGCGGACTCGGGCACCGCCTCGCGACTCACTTCATCAAAGCGGGCGGCGGCAAGGATGGCATCCACGTCGACCCCGTCCTGCTTGAGCGGGATTCGCCGCTGGGTGAGGAGTACATCGCGTGCATGAAGCTAGCGGGACGTTACGCGTACGCCGGTCGCGATTGGGTCTGCGACCGCGTGGCGCGTCTGCTCGGTGCCGAGATTCGCGAAGAGGTCCACAATCACCACAACTTCACCTGGCGGGAGACGCACGCCGGTAAGGACGTCTGGGTCGTCCGCAAGGGCGCCACGCCGGCGTTTCCAGGACAGAGAGGATTCGTGGGTGGATCGATGGGGGACGTCTCGGTCATTCTGGAAGGGGTCGATTCTCCCGAATCAGCCACTGCGCTGTATTCAACGGTTCACGGTGCCGGTCGGGTGATGAGTCGCACTCGCGCGGCGGGCAAAGCCCGGTGGCGAGGGGGTCGCAAGCAGCGGGTGTCGGAGGGCGAGATCAGTCGCGAGATGATGGAAGACTGGATCGAGCGTGCCGGAGTAGAATTGCGCGGCGCCGGCACCGACGAGTCTCCGCATTGCTACAAGCGCCTCCCGGACGTGCTCGACCACCACCGCGAGACGATCCGCGTACTTCACACGCTCACGCCCATCGGCGTTGCCATGGCGGGCGAGGACGAGTTCGACCCGTTCAGGGACTAGTCAGAAAAAGAAAGGGGATGCGCGAGTGCGCATCCCCTTGATCCGTCCCGACTGTTTGCTTGCCTACCGCACCAGCACAATCCTCGTGGTGGCGGTGGTGCCCGATTCGCCCGTGACGCGGACGGTGTAAACACCGTTCGGCAGGCCGCCGCCGTCGATGGTGACGTTCTGCATCGACGACGCGGGCACTGCTCCCTCGAAGACGGTGCGCACTTCGCGGCCGAGCGCGTCGTAAAGCATCACTCGGACCTCCTGCGCCTCCTCCATCTGGAAGCGAATTGTCGTGCTCTGGTCAAACGGGTTCGGGAACGCTTCCAGCACCAGATCTGCCTGAGGGGCTCCGGTCTCGGTACCGACTGGCGGGTCGGGCTCCCACTGGCCCAGCGGCTTCAGCGTGGGGCCGAGCGGAACGCAAGACTGGTCGCCCTGTCCATCGCCGATGCGTGTGGCACCGGTGCGGTACCAGACGACGAGATCGGCTCCGTCGCCGATTGGCTCGTCGCGTACAATCGCATTGTTGCCTGGACGCCGGAAGTCGACTTTGCATTGACCTCCGCCGTCGGTGTACTGTCCGGCGCGAAAGCGCGTGATCGCGATGTCGTCCGGAGCGAACCCATCGATCGTGGGATTCCCGGTCTCAGGATTTGCGGGGTAATCGTACTCGAGAACGCCGGGAGTGATGGCGTAGCCCTTGGCCTCGCCGGTCGCACGGATGGCCCACATCGACGGCGCGAAGTGTTCGTCAGGATGAATCCAGTTGTCGGTTGTTTCCTGAGTGATCCGCTGCCAGTCTGCGCCGTTGTGGCTGTAGAAGGCCTCGTTCGAATCAGCCTCATCGATGTCAAAATCGAGGCGCCAGTAGACGTTGTGCCAGCGGGGATTGGTGGCACATCCCGACGGCGTGTGGCTGAAGCCGAACTCCGGGGTGATCGTGCCGTCCATGTCGAAGGTCCACTTGATCGTATACCGGTACCAGCCGGCCTGCGAGTGGCTGATGAGCGTGAAGCTCTCGCCGTGGTCCTCCATGGCCACGCCCGTAAACGTGCCGACGTCCTGCACGCCGAGGCCCAGGTCGCATGTGGTCACCGTCGAACCGGACGGAGGCTGCGCGAAGCAGGTGCCGGTGACGTTCGATGCGTCGAATCGGGTATTGCCCGACGCCCAGTCACGGAAGCAGCCACAGCCTGCTCCGTACTGCACGTTGATCATGGGGACGTGGCCTTGGCGGAGGACCATCTGCCCGTGGAACTTGACGTCCCGGACTTCCAGGCCCGAGCCGGAGGGGCCGGTGCTGAGC